>CAJNDC010000002.1:0-276023 GCA_905221415.1 bacterium | reverse complement strand
TTTTATGGTTATGAGAAATCGTTTCAGTCGCTTAACCAATTGGAACAAGCCATTGTAGACTATATTGATTACTACAATAACAAACGAATCAAAGCCAAACTAAAAGGACTTAGCCCTGTGCAATACAGAACTAAATCCTTCGCTTAAATTATTTGTCTAACTTTTTGGGGTCAGTACATAACTGTTCTTTTTTATCATTATTTGAGACCGTATTTTACAAAAGTATACTCTGTAATATTTAAATCCTTATTAAATCAACGTTTCTAAAGGGAAAGTAACTGTAAAATATTATATATATAGCGTATTGTTAAACCAAGACGGTACCAAAAAGGTACCAAAAATTAAGGTTTCGGAGCTTATAAAATAAAGAAAGATGTCTCAGGTGTTTGAGATTTTTTTTGACAAGAAAAAACTCTTGAATATAATCCAAGAGTAAAACGAATAGGACCAGTGGTGGAGCGGGTTCTTTACAGTATAAAGCTGAAGGCAGTACCTAACCTGTACCTAAAACAAGTACTTTTGAGCAAACTGTTACCAGTCACCCGACATCATCCTATCCTTATCCATAGTTTAGTATAAATAAGAGAGAATGTCAACAATAATTTTTATTACCTTTATTTGGGTTTTTTTTATTGACTTTTTTTGTAATGAATGAGATAATAAGAACACGAAGAAGTATCTCATAGATACACCAAACCCCCGAGGACGGCCAGGTCTCTCGAGGGTTTTTTTGTGGTGTTTTGGGCTAGCCTTAGCGTTTGTCCTCGTCATCTAGCCACTTGATGAGATAGTGAGCCAGTATCTCAACCGTGATTCCGAGTAAGAGCTCGAAGAAGTAACTCATAGAACAACACCTCCTTTCGCATTAATTTGCGGAAGGTAGCTTCAGCAATTTGTATTATATCACAATAAAAGACTCTAAACTAGAGCCTTTTATAATTTATCTTAAAAATCGTCGTAGTGCTTTAGTTGACTGCCGTACAGAGCGGTCAAGAAAGCGTAATGCAGAAAATGCAAGCATCCAACCAAAAAGTGTTTTTCTCATAGTGTTACCTCCTCACTAAATAGTATACCACAGCTTATTTTTTAGCTGCGATTTCCTAGACGGTCTTCTTTTTGAAAAATTCGATTTTTTCAATCGGAGTCATATTGCGATATGTTTTGATAAAATCACGATAAATCAGATACTTTTTATCAGGGTCAAGTAAGTCATTAAAGAGTTTAATAACTCCAGTTTTAAAGCTATCAATATCCTTAATAACAAGAAGAATATAAGGTGATTTTTGTATTAGATGGATGTTATAGTTATCCTTGAGACGAATTTCTAAAACATTGATAGCCAGGGCATTTGACCAAAACGATTCTCCCTGTTCATCTGAGGTAAAATAAGGCTCAATAATGCTGAGTGGATAGGCTGATGTTAAATAGTTACCAGTGATTTCTTTAAAAACTGACTGTAGAAAGCCCAGTAATGTTTTTCCAGAAAATGTATCAGGTTGTTTAATTTTGTGTACTAAAGGTTTGTTAATATTGTTCATCTTTTTCTCCTTGTTCATTTATTCCATGGTTCTCTTGACAACAAGTAACCTAGTCTTTTTTAGCCTTTGGCAATCGGTCGTCAGCTTTTCAGCCTGACGACTCGACTGACTTTAGTCTAAAGTCGACTAGCTTGTTATCAAGAGACTTTCACGGCATAAAGTGCTTAAAATATATTTTTTTCAATCATATTTTTAACACTTCGAGCTACTGACATAATGGTTATTCTCGGCGGTCGTATTTGATTTATGACATGTAACATTTTGCTAAATTCTTTAGGGTGCATGTAATTCCTTGCTGTTTTGCGCCAAAGCGCAAGTTTTTTATTTACAGCATTTAATTGTTCACCTAATCGTTTTATACTTTCATTGAGTTTTTTATTTGCGTGTTTTAGTTTATCGACTTCTGATTTTAACGTACGATTTTCAGATAATATGTGCTCACTCTTCATCAGTTCTTTAGCTAAGTTATTCTGTTTAGAAAGTGATTGCTGTAATTGCTGTTCAAGGTTGCTGTTTTCATGCCTTAGCCTATTATTATCCAGAGCATGTTGGGAGACAGTATGAAAGAGTCTGTCATAGGTTGCTTTATCTATTTTTAGTTTTCCGTCAAATGTACGTCTGACTAATTTGTCTTTTTTCATTTCTTCAATCTGTAGAGGTTGAAGAGACTCCAAGACAGCTATATCATCTAGTAAAGCATCTTTCTGTTTTTCTAGTTGCTTTAGTTTTTGGGTTTTATCAACTATCTTTTTATCAGTGTCATCTAGTAAGCGTTGCTTTTCTTTAAATTCTGCTGTTTCGAGGTGTTTCTTCTTGCTATCAGATTCCCCACGTTGCAAATTATATCCGTGTTTGTTCAGGTATCTAGGAAATGCTTCCTGGATCTCTTTCAGTTGGTCACGACTGCCAAATAATGACTTAGAGCTTAACTTGCCATTTTGCATAGGTACAAGTCCTAAGTGCATATGTGGCGTACTCTCGTCAAGATGTACCATAGCATAAGCGATATTACTATTACCGTATCTTTCAGCAAAGAAATTTTTTGCTGTTTCAAAAAAATTCTTAATTTGATCCGGACTCATATTTTCAAAAAATGCCTTATCTGATGTAATAATCCATTCATTACACAAAACGGCATCTTTACGTAGAGCACGTTTGGAAATTTTATTATCGTTGATGTATTGTTTAATCTGTCTATCGTATGGAATAGAGCGGTCACGGTCGGTTAATTCATAGTTTAGGTGAGTTTTTTCTGGGTCAATATCCTTGTTCGAGTGATTTTCAAAAATTCGTTCATTGTGACGATAGGCACCACCAAGATTTCCAGATTTCATTTTTTGCATCCTAGCTACTGCATAACTCATAGTTTGTTCTCCTTTCTCGGCTCAAAGGGTCGCCGAGCTGGTGGCGGAAGATTGCCACCAGGACTAAGTAACCCATAGGGTAGATTTTTTCCTGAAGGATCGGCACGACTTCCATGTAAAGTGTAACGCACTACACTTTACTCCGTAAATGTGCGTTCTCCGAAGGGTCTTGCAGACGGCACATCGCTCCGAATACAGGAGCGACATCGAACCACCTCTCGAGCCACAAGAGGAGTTTCGACTATACTCGCCGAAGCGAGTAGGGCACCCTGTCGGTGCCCCTGGGTCGGACGCTTCGCATTGTCCGACAAATGCCGTCAGAAGACGGCAAAGGCTAAAGCTACAAGGAAAGCTATAGATACAGTAGTGAGTGCAATCATTAAGTAAAATCGATGTTGTTCCAATCGTTCAGCATAATCTGCCCAAGCTTTTAAGTTTTGTTGATCACTCTTCCTATAGCCTTTCAATAGTTGCAAATCTTGTTCTAGTTGTTTGCCTTGTTCTTTAGCCTCCTCTAATTCTTTCTCAAGTTTAATCACATCATTTTCAAAATGATAATCTTCAAGTATTCTAATGCCTATTAAATCAAGGTTTTCAACCTTTTGGTTGTCTAGGTATAAATGACCTTTCAACCTCTCTTTATATTTTGGAGATCGTATCCGTTTATAGATGGATTGACTACTAACTCCCAGGCTATCAGCGTAGTCTTTTATTCTCATTTTAGGCCTCGTAACTCCTTGTTAATACTAGATTTTCAACCAAATGGTTGAAAGCTATTTTTTGTTTCTCTTCCCCCATAATAAGCAAGCTGTTTTTCTAATATTGGTCGTTCATGTTTTAATAAATCTTTCATCAATTTCAGATAGTCAATATCAGATGTTTTATAGGTCTGTAAAAGTTTCTTGTATTTTGTACGTGTGTTTTTACTGACTTTGTTCCAGATTCCTTTATCACGAGTAAGGGCAAGTAAGTAAAGTTGAGCCTCTATGCCTAAACCTTCAAAGTTAAACGGTTTAAAGATAACAGAGTCAATGACTTCAAATATTTCATCAACCGAGCGACTGCGGAGCTGAAATTCTAAGCGCCACCAATGCTGGAACTGCTGGGCAAATTTCTTGTCTTCATCAGAGCCATTTTCTAATTGTTCAACTTTTTTGTTATAGAGTCTGATTTGCTTTTCTGACCTGGAGGCGCCTAGATATTTAGTTTCTAGTTTTCCATTCTGGTCTCTCCATTCTTTGGTAGCAGTAGGGCGGCCTTTCTTTTCAAGAATAAACTCACTACAATCAACTTCAAATATATCAAAAGCTAAATCGACTCGAGAGATTGCAATATCTTCAAGATATGGTATAATTGTATCTAAGATATTAATATCAATCTGTCGGAGTTTATTGGGGTTAAACTCTATCCTGAAAGGGCGAGCATTAAAGGCTTGTCCTTTTAATTTGTCGTAGTCTAGGAGGAGTCTAACGTGACTTCCGTCCCGAGTGATTGCTCTAAACATATCAGTCATTGCAGTCTGGACGATAATGGCTGTATGACTTTCTATCAAACTTTTGAGATCAAGGAGTTTGATAGGTTTGATATAAGTTGTAATAGTGATGTTGTCCAAGCTAACTTTTAATTCCAAATCAACCTCCTTTCTTGTAGAGGTCGCCTATCGGCGCCTCTTTTTTGTCTGCGCAAAGACCTCCGTAAAATGACATTCTTGGGGGAGCAACCCCAAGCCGACTTCGTCGGACCATTTTCATTTTGCTACGGTCAAACTTGCCAAAAAATGGGTGCAGTAAAATCCCACGAAATGGGAACATAGCGGGCTGTTAGAGGAGCCCGCGTTATAAATTTTGAGAAAGCTCAAAAATTTAGTCTCAAAATCTCATTTTCAAAATATTTTCATAGTTGTTTTCATAACTGTTTTAACTCATTTGGACAGTAAAAATATCTGTATTTTTTTCTTCAAAAAGCTCATTGACATCGACTTCAAAAATATCGGCAATAGCTTCAATCCAATTTTGAGGAGGGAGAAATGATAAACTACGATATTTTTTTAATTTGTTACAGAATTTATTAAAATCCATGGTTGTTGTTTCTACAGTATGCGTCAGATTAAAGATATTCTGATACAGTGTTAGGTATCTTATGTTGGCTTTAGAGCGATAAAAGGAAACATTATTCCAAAATGTGCGACCTAGAGAAATTTCATTAGCTTTTCTAAGCAGTGCTTTCCTTTCATGTTCTTTCTGCTGTCGTGTCAAAAACTGACTTAAGTCATCAACCAAAATATTACTTAAAATATGACTATCTGTTTCTAGCAAAGGTAAATCTAAGTATTTCTTCTTGTCCATCAAAATCATATCTACAAAGCTTTTCATAGTAGTCTTATTGTCTAGCTTATAGTGCCAACTTGTTCGTTTGAGCAAGCTAAAACAGTCTTCTGTTTTTGTAAAAAAACGAAGAAGATCAGCTTGAGTAAGTTCATCAATAGTATAGCTCTGAAATAGAATGTTATGCTTCAGTAGCCATTGCTCTATATTATGACGTCTTACGGCATTATTATCAAAATAAAGGTTTAGCATGTTTAAATCTCCTTGATATAAATTCTTGTCGGTAAACTTCCTCTTGTTTCAGATATACGTTGTTCACATTCTATTAATCCACATAATTCTAAAGCGTTACGGTAATAAATAAATGTAGGCTTGCTACACTGTAATATCCGTAAAAGGTCTTTGTTAGAGAAGTCTATATATACATCTCCATTTTCATCAAATTGTCCTCTTTCGGCTGCTTTTCGTTGCTCATCACATAAAATGGCATAAGTCAATCTTGCCTTATCTGAAAGAAAAATATAGTGAGGGTCAGTATATAATACTTTAGGTATTAAGTAATAATCATTTTCATAATCAATCATATTTCTCACCTCTCATATTGTTGTAACCATTGAGCGACTTTGTGTTTATCGTACAGGGTCACTCCATCAATGACCATGTGAGGCATGCCTTCACGTTGCCATTTGACAATGGTAGTAGTGGATACATCAAGCCAACGGCACAAGCCTGACATTCGTAGCATGGGCTTATAAAGCTCCTGGTCTTCAAAAGCTTTTTCAATAGCTTTCTGAAGCATGGTATCGTAACGAGCAAGCAACTTCTTTTCTGTTGCTTTTGGGAGGTGGATAGTAAAATTTTCTGTCATATTCTGACCCCTTTCTTAATTTTATAAACCCCGAAAGTTATTTTATAACTATTATTTTAAGTTAAAAAATAACTTAAGTCAAGAAAAAAGTTATTTTTTAATTATTTGTGTTATAATTTTAAATATAAAATGTCAGAAAGGTATAAAATGAGCAATAGACTAAAAGTTTTAAGAAAAGAAAAAGGATTGACTCAGGCTGACTTAGCAAAAGTTTTGAATACTAACCAGTCTCAATACGGAAAATATGAAAATGGAAAAACAAATCTTAGTATAGAAAATGCTAAAATTCTAGCGGAATATTTTGGCGTGTCTATCCCTTACTTGCTGGGGCTTGATGACAACCCTGTATTAGTCAATCCAGGATCAGCCAAAGAAATTTTTAAAGGCTTCGCCAAAGTGCTTCAGGGAAAAAGTACGATTGAAAATAAAATCACTCAATGGACTCCATTTGGTGATGAACTTGCAATTATACTTAAAGAACTCAATCAGTCAGAGGCCTTGTCTGATTACATTGATTTTCTAGCAAGTAAAAAAGGCTTCAACCCTGTTTTGGTTAAAGCTATTAAGGAATTTATAGCTGATGAGAAACAAGGCCTTATCCCTTTCCTGATTAACAAATCAGGAGCAGAAGACTCCCCTTATCATTATGTCTGGGAGGCATGGGTAGAGAGTCCTGAATACAAGAGACGGCAAGAAGAGAAAAAGCGTAAGAAATAACTGACAATCATGATTTCTTTATTTTATAAGCCCCGAAACCTTAAAAATAAAGGAGAAATTAGAATGTCTATTATTAAATATAAGGCTAAAAAGTCTAAATCAGGGTATCTTTATAAGGTCAGAATCTACAGGGTGATTGATGGCAAACGTCAGGACTTCTTCAAAAGCGGTTTTAAGAGCCTTAGAGAGGCTAGACAGTATGAAGCTATGATTTACCACAAAAAAGCGTCAGGCGACCTCTCAGGGATTCTGAGAGCCTCTGAGAGACGTTTTGATGAAGTTTTTGAAGAATGGTTCAAAACTTATCAAAACACAGTAGAGAGGACGACAAGCGTCCGTACAGATGATTTGTTTAGAATCCATATCTTGCCAGTTCTTGGAAAGATGAAAATTTCCAAAATTACTCCTTGGCAATGCCAAGACTTTATTACCGAAAAAGGTCAGACTTTTAGAAATATCAAACAGGTAAAATCTTATACTAGCCAAGTGTTTGATTTTGCTTTGAAAATGAAATTGATTACAGACAACCCAATGAAGCAAACGATACTCCCCAAAAGAGAGCGGAAGAAGTCAGAGAACTTCTTTAGCGTTGAGGAGTTGCATGAGTTTTTAGCTATTATTAAGGCAGAAGAGCCATATAAAAACTATGCCTTATTTCGTTTGTTGGCCTATAGTGGCTTAAGGAAAGGGGAGCTGTATTCTTTGAGGTGGTCTGACATCGATTTTGACAATCAATTACTTTCTATCAGCAAAAATCTAGGTAGAATCAAGGGGAAAGCCGTTGAGAAAAGCACCAAAAATAAGTTTTCAATACGGCAAATCCCTTTAGATACTGAGACAGTCTCGATTTTGAAAGAGTGGAAACAAAAGAGCAGAAGAGAAAAGGGGCAACTGTCAGTTACCCCATTGATTGATAGTGATTACATGTTTACGTTTGTTGACCGAGATGGAAAGATAGAGCCTTTATACCAGGACTATATCAATAGTGTACTGAAGCGCATTATCAGGAAACATGGCTTGAAGAAGATAACTCCTCATGGTTTCAGACATACTCATGCTACCTTGATGATTGAAACGGGTGTAGATCCTGTTAATGCAGCCAAAAGGTTAGGTCATGCAAGTAGTCAGATGACCCTGGATACTTATAGCCATTCTACAGTAGCAGGAGAGAAGAAAGCTATCACAAAATTTGTAGATTACCTGGATAGTGCAAAAGGTTAGTTATCCAAGACGGTACCAAAAACGGTACTAAAAATAAAAAAAGCCAATTCCAATTTCTTGGAAAAGGCTTTGTATCAACGTTTTTAAGCAATAAATGCGGTTGATTATTTGAGACCGTATTTTTTGTTGAAACGATCCACGCGTCCATCTGCTTGAGTGAACTTTTGACGTCCAGTGTAGAATGGGTGTGAGTCTGATGAAATTTCCACACGGATCAATGGGTAAGTTTCGCCTTCGAACTCAACAGTTTCGTTAGAGCGTTTTGTTGAACCGCTAAGGAATTTGTAACCAGTAGTTGTGTCCATGAAGACAACTGGGCGATATTCTGGATGGATATCTTTTTTCATTTTGCAATATTTCCTTTCTGCCATGGTCTCTTTGCGAGCCATAGATTGTTACCATACTAGTCTATCAGATTCTGAAAAGTTTGGCAAGTATTTTATCAGTTTTTAAGCAAGTTTTTTAACTTTTGATAGATGATTTCGTTTTCTTCTAGACTATAAGAATTAGCGCCACTAGCTAATGGATGTCCTCCTCCGTCGTGTTCTTTGGCAATTTCATTGATAGGAGTGATTTTACTGCGCATTCGCACGCGGAAGTGGCCATCAGTTTGTTCAACAAAGATAGCCCAAGCCTTAACGGTATCGATTCGGCCAGGTGCTCCGACAATTGCCGCTGTTTCAGCATCCGTAACCTTATATTTTTCCAAGATGTCTTGAGTAAGCAGAACGCGTGCAGCCCCGTCTTCATCAACTTCTAAATGATCATAGACAAAGCCTTGCAGTTTTGCAATCTTGAAGCTCATGGTATCCATTTGACGAGACAATCCAGCAAAGTCAAAATCAATTTCTCGGAGCTGGCCAGCTATTCTAAAGGTACGAGCACTAGTTGAAGGGTAGAGAAAACGCCCTGTGTCCCCGACAATTCCTGCATAGAGAAGTCGTGCCGCTTCACTAGACAAAGTTAGCTGATTTTCTTGAGCAAATAATGCAATCAGCTCACTGGCACTGCTTGAACTTGTATCCACCCAAGATAGGTCACCATAGATATCATCATTTGGATGGTGATCGATTTTGATGGTGAAAGCAGCTTGTTCGTAGCGTTTATCATCGATACGAGGGCGATTCGCTGTATCACAAATAATAGCAAGAGCTCCTTGGTAGTCACTGTCTTGGACAGTATCCATTTCTGCCATCCATGTCAAAGTCGGTTCATTATAGCCGACAGCTTTGATGGTCTTTTCAGGAAAATGGTGTGTGAGAAGAGCTTTCAAGCCCACTTGACTCCCTAAGGCATCAGGATCTGGTTTCATATGACGGTGAATGATAATGGTATCGTATTCTTTGATTTTCTCTAAAATTTGCTGGCAAATTTCCATAAATAACCTCAATTCTTTCTCATTTCATTGTAGCACAAGAATTTTTATTTTTAAAATGAAAAAGATATGATATAATGGAGAAAGATAAATTGAGGAGGACGATATGGCATTAGCAAAAATTGTATTTGCCAGTATGACCGGTAATACCGAAGAAATTGCAGATATTGTGGCAGATAAATTGCGTGACTTGGGCTTGGATGTTGATGTTGATGAATGTACGACTGTTGACGCTTCAGACTTCTTGGAAGCAGATATCGCAATCGTTGCGACTTACACCTACGGAGATGGAGAATTGCCAGATGAGATGATGGACTTCTACGAAGACCTAGCTGATCTCAACTTGAATGGCAAAATCTACGGAGTGGTCGGTTCAGGAGATACCTTCTACGACGAATTCTGTAAGGCTGTCGATGACTTTGATCGTGTATTTGTAGCGACAGGAGCAGAAAAAGGTTCAGAGTGTGTTAAAGTGGACCTCTCTGCCGAAGAAGAGGACATCGAACGTTTGGAACAATTCGCAGAAGAATTGGCTGCAAAAGTAGGATAAGAATCAAGCTGCGCTGACTGGAAGAAGTCAGTGCGTTTTTTTATTAGTTTTTTTGGGATTTTACTAGCCTATTTAGAGGCTTTTTGATACAATAATTCAAATAAAGGAGGAGACTGTATGAATTTAGATATTATTCGCCAAGAAATTGATCAAATCGACGACCAAATCGTCAAGCTCCTAGAAGAACGGATGCATTTGGTTGAGGGAGTAGTTGCCTATAAGAAAGCCTCAGGAAAACCTATTTTAGATACCAAGCGAGAAGAAATCATTTTTGAGAAAGTCAAAAATCGAGTAGAAGATAAGCGCTATCAGGAGACCATTGTTGCGACTTTTTCAGACATTCTCAAACGTTCGCGTGATTATCAGGATCAAAACATCAAATGAAAAAAGAACAATTTTATCCGCTCGGGATTTTTCTGGCTGCAATGGTGGGAGGCCTTATCCGCTATCTCATTTCCACTTGGTTACCAGCTAGCCCAGACTTTCCTTGGGGGACCTTTCTTGTCAACTATCTGGGTATTTTCTGCTTAGTCTATCTGGTGAAAGGTTATCTGGTTTATAAGGGAAGCAGTAAAGGTTTGGTTTTGGCGCTGGGTACAGGATTTTGTGGTGGGCTAACAACCTTTTCTAGTCTAATGCTTGATGTCGTGAAACTGCTTGATACCGGGCGTTATCTTAGTTTAGGCATCTACTTATTTTTGAGCATTGGTGGAGGTCTGCTCTTGGCTTATGTTCTAGGGAGGAAGAAATGGTAATCGTTTATCTTGCAATCGCCTGCGGGTTCGGAGCCTTGGTTCGTTATTTCTTTTCCCGCTATAATCAAGCTTCTAAATTGCCTTTAGGAACTCTCATAGCCAATCTCCTCGGTTGTTTTTTGATTGGCTTGCTCTACAATCATGTGGAGTCCAAGGAAATCTATGCCATCCTAGCGACAGGTTTTTGTGGAGGGTTAACGACCTTTTCAACCTTGAATGATGAGCTGCAAAAACTGTTAAGTGACAAGAAGGTATTTTATAGCTATTTTCTCTTAACTTACCTAGGCGGTTTTCTAGCGATTTTTTTAGGAATTCTGCTATAAATTTCTTTACTTTTAGGTGGAAATTTGGTAAACTGTATCTTGTGTGTAATGGACGCACAAAAATACAGTTTATCCGCTGAGGAAGGTTCCTCAAGATTGACAAAGATAGGAGAATAAAATGAATCCATTAATCCAAAGCTTGACTGAAGGTCAACTTCGTACAGATATCCCATCATTCCGTCCTGGTGACACTGTTCGTGTACACGCGAAAGTTGTCGAAGGAAACCGTGAACGTATCCAGATTTTTGAAGGTGTTGTTATCGCACGTAAAGGTGCTGGCATCTCAGAAAACTACACAGTTCGTAAAATCTCTAACGGTGTAGGTGTTGAGCGTATCTTCCCAATCCACACTCCACGTGTTGAAAAGATCGAAGTTGTTCGTTACGGTAAAGTACGTCGTGCGAAATTGTACTACTTGCGTGCTCTTCAAGGTAAAGCAGCTCGTATCAAAGAAATCCGTCGTTAATTCGACTAAAAAACTCTGCTCACCCAGCAGGGTTTTTCTCTAGCTCCCTTAGTTCAATGGATATAACAACTCCCTCCTAAGGAGTAGTTGCAGGTTCGATCCCTGCAGGGGGCAGTAAAAATAAGTTGTAAAAGGAGGACTAGCTATTGAATTGATAATAAATCAATATCAAGTTAAAACAGATAAAAATCAGGCATTACTGATGATTCAAATGACTATAGTGAGGATGAGAAATTTATTTTTAATTTGTTATTAAAAATCATTAATGCATAATATCTAAACGATTGTTTTAATCAATAGTTCATTTAAGTTTGAAGTAGAGGAACGATAAATATGAACAACTATGAAGATGTTTTAGATTCAGTCATTTTGCTAATAAAGCTTATAATATTTTTATCTATTTTCTATTTCTACATTAAAAATAGAAATAGGAATAAGCTGAAAAATCCTTATTTTAGAAGTATTGATAAAATTTTAAGTAAGTATTATTCTGGATATTTTTCCAAGTTTTATGACTTAGAATACTACCCAGAGTTAAAATTAATTTATAAAAATTTACTATATGAATTACACAGTGAAGGAATATATGCGGAAACTTTAGAAGCATATATTAAAACTGAAGATAAAAAATCGTCTTATTTAAAGAGCTTTATAGCTTTAATAATAGGTTTCTTTGGAGGTCAAGAATTAAAAAGTCTGATTGCCAATTTTAATAGTATTAGAGTTTATTTTAATTTCGAAAATTTTAAAGAAATCGGTCAACTTTTAAGTAATTCTGCAGAACGAAATCAACTATTAACGATTTTAGCATCAGTTGTTGTTGTTATTATTTCTTTTTTATTTCTTTTTGTTGTTATATTTCTTGATAATCCCTATTTTATTAAAAAACACATTTTAAACAATCAAGGTAAACTTATAATAGAAGATGTTATAACTTATTATAGAAACAACGAATCTACATTAGAAAATTTGAACGTTGACAATTTAGTATTTGAAGATGAAAATATCTGTTTTTTAGATATAAGAATCATAAAAACAAAAAATTTATATATAATCCTTTTTCCGAAAAATCTTATGGAAAAACGGAGTAAACTTGAATGGAATATTCCAAATGTAACTAATAGATTTGAGATTCCTAATATAATTTTTCGTGGTAAGAAGTTTACTTTTATTTTTAATAAAATCTCGGAAAGTTCTATAGCGCGTTTAAATGATATTGAATCTATTGATAACACTGCAGTATCAGACAGTGATATTCAAAAGTTAAGTAAAATTTTTGAAATCCTATTTTTAGCTGCTGATATAGAATATAGTAAACAAACTTATATAGACAAAAAACTTCAGGAAATAATGATAGATAAAGAGCATTACAACAAATGGAGTACAATAATAAAAATAGGAAAAATAATTTTTATCATGTTAGTATTTTTAATTTTTTTAGTTTTGATAAGTCTTGCAGTGATATTTATTATCAGAGGTTTGTTATTCTATTTTGTTATTTTTATATATTCTATTATGTTACTAGCTAATTATATAGTAAGAAAATTATTCAACTAATTTAAGTGTTCAACAGAGTAAAAAAGTAATTAATTTTAACAATGTACCACAGTTTATAAGACCAAAATTAAATTATTTTGCAAGAGATTTTCTAAATGATTATTATGTTCAATTAGATGCACTGTAAGCTGGTGAGAGTTTTATATTTAAGTGGAGTGCGAATAGTGGTTTAGAAGTTTATTTTGTTGAATTTAATTTTTGTGGAGAGGGTGAATGATCTATTAAGGAGGCAATGCCTATTTTTTGTATTCTCAAGATTTAAGTAACTGTACAACAGCAATTCAATTTATTGATTTACTCTCATTGTGATATATTCATAAAAAAACCGCTCTGCTAAGCGGTTTTCGTATTTTATCATACTTTACAGCACCCACGTACGGATGGCATGGGCTACGCCTGATTCATCATTTGTTTTGGTGATGTATTTGGCGATTTTTTTGAGTTCAGGATTTCCATTTTCCATAACAACGGGGTTGCCAACGACTTCCAGCATGGCGCGGTCATTTTCTTCGTCCCCGATCGCCATGGTTTCATCTTTGGTCAATCCTAGTTTTTCAGCTAAGTGAGTGATGGCTGAACCCTTGTCTACATTCTTTTTAAGGAGTTCAAGGTAGAAAGGGGCAGATTTGTTGATAGAGTAGCGTTCGTAAAATTCTGCTGGGATTTTTTCAATCGCAGCATCGAGAATTTCTGGTTCATCGATAAACATACACTTAACGATTTCCTTGTCAGCCATTTCTTCTGGAGTGCGGTAGAAAATAGGCATGCTGACGAGGGTTGATTCGTGCACCGTGTATTTTCCGATATTGCGATTGGCTGTGTAGATACCGTCCTTAGTAATAGCGTGCATGTGAACACCGAGCTTACGACTGAGGAATTCCATATCCAGATAATCCTCATAGGTCAAGGATTCGCTGATAATCTCATGGCCAGTAGCAGTCTCTTGGACAAGGGCACCGTTGAAGGTCACAACATAGTCACCCTCGTCTCTCAACTGTAAGTCGTCCAGAAGTTTGGCAACGCCTGCGATAGGTCGGCCCGTTGCAATGACGACCTTGACGCCAGCTTGTTTGGCATCTTGGATGGCAGAAAAGACTTGAGGAGTGATTTCCTTTTTACTGTTAACCAGGGTACCATCGATATCGACGGCGATTAGTTTAATACTCATATATTTCCTCTATTCCTTCTTATTTGGGGTAAAATGATCGTTCTCAATCAAGTGTAAAAATTGCTGGGTGATACTTGCGAAGATGCTGTTTTGATCCAACATTTCTTTCGGAAAATAGAAACGATTGTCACCGTGGCGGCTGCCAGCAAGGGATTGGACGATAGGGGACAGGCTAGAGAGTTCTGCCAGTTCTCCATTTTTTTGTAGAATTTCAATCTGAGTCCGTGGATTTTCAGATTCGGGACGATAGATATCATAAGGGAGGTCAAAATTCTTATGAATGGCTGTATAGTAGTCGGGATCAAAACCGATTTCTTCAACCAGTTGTCTCATGGTTGCGAGTTGGTCTTGATCTTCTTGAGAAAAAGTAATGGATTTAAAGACCTTGCGGTTGACAAAGCGTTGCGACAAGTCTGCTAGTATCTTGTCAGGACTGGTCATCCAGAGTTGGAAGTAGGTATTCATCACGCCATCATCCAGAGCCAGATAGTCAGATAGAGTAACTTTCTTTTCAAAAAAAGGTAGCAAATGAGGAGAAGTGCGTGCAAAGAAATCCTTATCCTCAGGATAGAGTTCTTTGGCGCGTTTGAGGAGATTTTGTAGGAGAACTTCCATGGCCCGTGTTGCTGGGTGGAAATAAACCTGCATATACATCTGGTAGCGACTGAGAACATAGTCTTCGATGGCATGCATGCCGTTGCGCTGAAAGGCGATCCCATTTTCGATAGGTCGAATGACCCGGAGAATTCGAGTCAGGTCAAATTCCCCATAAGATGCTCCTGTAAAATAAGAGTCGCGCAAGAGATAGTCCATGCGATCCGCATCAATCTGACTAGAAATGAGCTGCACGACCTGCTTGTTAGGATAGGTATGGTCGATAACACTGGCTACCTTTTCTGGGCAATCTGGCGCTACTTGTAGCAGGACTTGGTGAATCTCTGTCTCAGGACTTTGGATGATTTCCTGAGTAATGGCTTCATGATTTGTATCAAAAAGATTTTCAAAAGTATGCGAGTAGGCACCATGCCCAAGGTCGTGTAGGAGAGCAGCGGTCATGGTCAAGAGAGACTCAGCAGGATCCCATTCTTCAGGGTATTTTTCTTCAAAAATCTCCGTGATACGTCGAGCAATCTCATAGACTCCCAAACAGTGGGAAAAGCGACTGTGCTCACCACCATGGAAGGTATAACTGGAAGTCCCTAGCTGTTTGATACGGCGAAGACGTTGAAATTCCTTTGTATTGATCAAGTCGTATATGACCTGATTATTGACGTGGATATAGTTGTGAACTGGGTCACGGAATACTTTTTCGTTCATATGACCATTATAGCAAAATCCTGCTCTTTTTGGTAAAATAGTAGGACAAGAGACAAGAAAGAGGATTTGATGTGAAGATTCGGATGCGAAATACGATTCAGTTTGATGAACAATTGGAAGTCATTGACCAACTCTATGACGTGGAAGTGCATAAAAAGGGAGATTATAGCTATCTGCTTTTCTACAATGAGGAAAAGGAAAAAGTGGTTCTCAAGTTTCATGAAGAAGAACTGGTGATGACCCGTTTCTCGAGTCCCAAAACCATCATGCGTTTTCTAAAGGCTAGTGATAGTTTAGCCTATATTCCGACTCCAATGGGGATGCAGGAGTTTATCATCCAAACGAATCACTACAAACTGGATGGGCAAAAGATTGAACTCGCATATCAACTGCAAAATCAAGAGGGACACCCCTTTGCCAGCTATCAATTAGAAATTACTTGGGGATAAGAAAAAGGTTGGCGAATGCCAACCTTATTTGATATAGAGTTCTTGATTTTTTAGAACAATTTCACCTACACTTGCGAATTTCCTGAGTTTTTTAAGTTCTTCAGGATGGGTTACGAGAGTGATAACATAGCCCTCTTTACCCATGCGACCTGTACGGCCAGCGCGGTGAGTGTAAGTTTCCATGTCTCTAGGAACATCAAAGTTTACGACACATTCTAGGCTATCAATATCAATCCCACGTGCCAGAAGGTCAGTTGCAAGGAGCAGGGTTAGCTGCTTGTCTTTGAACTTTTCTAAGATGACTTTTCGAAACTTAACATTAACATCGCTAGCGAGGGAAACGGCCAAGACATCGCGATACTGTAGTTTTTCCTCCGCACTTCCAAGATCTGATAGGCTATTAAAGAAAACTAGTCCGCGGAAATCCTCTACATGAGCCAGTTTTCGTAGCATATCCACACGATGGCGTTGGTCTACCTGCATGTAGAAGTGTTGAATGTTGTCCAACTTTTGGTCAGAAAGGTCGATGGTGCGCGTGTTTGGTGCAATCTTTTCTTGGTCAAACTTGGTCGTCGCACTCATGTAGATGAGTTGGTGGTCACGAGGTGCGTAGTGGGTAATTTTCTCGACAAAGTGAATCTGAGAATCATCGAGCAATTGGTCAAATTCATCCAGGATGATGGTTTCCACATTCATCATCTTGATTTTCTTCAATTTAATTAATTCAAAGACACGGCCAGGAGTTCCGATGAGAATTTCTGGTCCTTTTTTAAGGCGTTCAATCTGGCGTTTCTGACTGGAACCTGATAGGAAGAGCTGAGCAGTCAAGCCGATAGCTTCAGCCCACGTTTTACATACGTCAAAAATCTGTCCAGCTAGTTCAGTATTTGGTGCTAGAATCAAGAGCTGCTGGGCTTTTTTCTTTTGTAGTCTGAGAAGGCTTGGTAGGAGGTAAGCGAGGGTCTTACCAGTTCCTGTTGGGCTCACTCCTAGGAGGTTTTCTCCAGCAAGTATAGGCTCAAATAGTTGAGTTTGAATGGGGGTAAATTCTTGGAAACCGAGTTGGTCACTCAATTCCTGCCATTCAGTCGGTAGTTTGGTTTTCATTTTTCTGCCTCAAATCTAATGCCAGCAGTCTGGCGCATGGTATAGAGTAGCTCATGAATAGAGCTTGCATCATCCAGCCAAGTCTGGTAGACCGTCTGGTCTGGTTGCTGGATCATCTGAGCAAACGCAGCAACTTCCTCAGTCATCGTATGAGGAGCCTGTTGGATAGGGAGTTGAACTTGATTTCCTTGGTGGTCGCTAAAAATAGCTGAGCGGACATGTTCAATCGTGTTAAGGGTCAAGGTTCCATCTGCTGTGTAAATCTCACAAGGAAGATTGGAAGTGATGTTTTTCCCAGCTTTGATATGAACTTGAAAGTCAGGGTAGAAGAGGATACCGTCTCCATTTAGGTCAATGCTATTGTCAAGCTGTTGAGCTTGATAAATCGCGTCTTGAGCCTTTCCAAAGAGGCGAACGGCAGCATAGAGAGGATAAATCCCCAAGTCCATAAGGGCTCCACCAGCAAAACGATCTGAAAAGACATTTGGCGTCTGTCCAGCCAATAAGTCAGGCATCTTGGAAGAATACTTGGCATAGTTGAAATCTGCTCCCCAAATTTGCTTGTCTGCCAAAAAAACCTTAATAGTAGTAAAAGCTTCCTCGTGGTAATTACGAGTCGCTTCAAAGATAAAACAGTGATTTTTCTCAGCTGTCTGTCTCAAATCCAGCCACTCTTGTGGCTGAGTGACAGCTGTTTTTTCAAGAATGACATGCTTGCCAGCAGACAAGGCGGCCTTGGCTTGAACAAAATGCAAGGAGTTTGGACTGGCGATATAGACCATATCAAAGGAAGACTTAAAGAAGTCTTCTAATTGATCAAAGAGTTGGATATTTTCATAGCGAGAAGCAAAGGTTGCGGCAGTTTCTAGTTTTCTAGAATAGACTGCAACCAGCTGGTATTCTCCGCTAGCATGGGCTGTTTCTATGAAATGATGGCTGATAGCCCCTGTTCCGATGACACCTAATTTAAGCATAAATACTCCTTTTCCGACTTCAAATCCTTCCTTCATTATAACATAGAAAAGAAGGACTATCCAACAGATGATAAAAATTTTCAAATGGGCTACGAATTTCTTGGAGAAAGTGGTACAATATTTAGATAAGTAGATGAAATGAGAAGGGGGGAGAAAATGAGATTATTACCAATAAGGAAAATATCACGTCAGTCTAAGCGACTAGCGCTTTTTTTGACTTTTTGTGCAGGATATGTAGATGCCTATACCTTTATCGTGCGAGGAAATACCCTTGTGGCAGGACAGACTGGGAATGTGGTTTTTCTATCAGTAGGACTCATTCAACACAATGTGTCAGATGCCAGTGCCAAAGTAATGACCTTGCTAGCTTTTATGATGGGGGTCCTTTTATTAACTATTTATAAGGAAAAATTGAGAATTGTTAAAAAGCCAATTTTGTCCGTAATTCCACTTGCAGTCCTGTCCCTAATTATTGGCTTTGTGCCGCAAACTGTAGAAAATATCTATCTCGTACCGCCATTGGCCTTCTGTATGGGACTGGTGACAACTGCTTTTGGAGAAGTATCAGGGATTGCCTATAATAATGCTTTTATGACGGGGAATATTAAACGTACCATGTTGGCTTTTGGAGATTATTTCCGGACCAAGCATACGCCTTTCCTACGAGAGGGCTTGATTTTTATTAGCTTGCTTAGCAGTTTTGTCTTCGGAGTTGTTTTTTCAGCTTATTTGACGATTTACTATCAGGAGAAGACAATTCTAGGTGTTCCTCTTATGATGAGTATCTTTTACTTCAGCATGCTTTTTGCTTCTTGGAGAAAAAAAGGAGAGAAAAAACTTAATTTTAATTGATTTTACTTGTAAGAAAAAAGAAGATATGCTATAATCGAAGAGTTGACTATGCACAGTCCTGTGCAACCGCACGAACATCGTTGCTCATCGTATACAAAATTTAAACTTTGTTATACTTAGAGCTCTTCTTTTAAGTGGTTCGTCCCACGATGCTAGGCGAGTCTTCACAAAAATACGGGGAAACCCTAAAAATCATAGGAGGTGCATAATGAGCACATACGCAATTATCAAAACTGGCGGAAAACAAGTTAAAGTTGAAGTTGGTCAAGCAGTTTACGTTGAAAAATTGAACGTTGAAGCTGGTCAAGAAGTTACTTTTAACGAAGTTGTTCTTGTTGGTGGTGAAAACACTGTTGTCGGAACTCCACTTGTTGCTGGAGCTACTGTAGTTGGAACTGTTGAAAAACAAGGAAAACAAAAGAAAGTTGTTACTTACAAGTACAAACCTAAAAAAGGTAGCCACCGCAAACAAGGTCACCGTCAACCATATACAAAAGTTGTCATCAACGCGATCAACGCTTAATTTTTAAGGAGAACACATGATACAAGCAGTCTTTGAGAGAGCCGAAGATGGCGAGCTGAGGAGTGCGGAAATTACTGGACACGCCGAAAGTGGCGAATACGGCTTAGATGTCGTGTGTGCATCGGTTTCTACGCTTGCCATTAACTTTATCAATTCCATTGAGAAATTTGCAGGCTATGAACCAATCTTAGAATTAAACGAAGATGAAGGCGGCTATCTAAAGGTTGAAATACCAGCGGATCTTCCTTCGCACCAGAGAGAAATGACCCAGTTATTCTTCGAATCATTTTTCTTAGGTATGGCAAACTTATCGGAGAACTCTTCTGAGTTCGTCCAAACCAGAGTTATCACAGAAAACTAACACGGAGGAAAACATTATGTTAAAAATGACTCTTAACAACTTGCAACTTTTCGCCCACAAAAAAGGTGGAGGTTCTACATCAAACGGACGTGATTCACAAGCGAAACGTCTTGGAGCTAAAGCAGCTGATGGACAAACTGTAACAGGTGGATCAATCCTTTACCGTCAACGTGGTACACACATCTACCCAGGTGTAAACGTTGGACGTGGTGGAGACGATACTTTGTTCGCTAAAGTTGAAGGCGTAGTACGCTTTGAACGTAAAGGACGCGATAAAAAACAAGTTTCTGTTTACCCAATCGCAAAATAAAAAGGTTCAGTGAACCTTTTTATCCCGAACCTTAAAATGAAAAGGTGAGGAAGCTAGAAGTAGCATAAAATCAGGCTTTCCGAGTTTTCGGAGAGCCTATTTTTTTGTTTTAATACACATTTTGAATTTAATAGAGAATAGTTAGATTTAAACTTGCGATGGACACTTTTTTCCTTTTTGGAAAACTTCTAAAATATGGTATAATGAACAGATAGAGAAGTTGGGGGTAAAAGATGAACATTCAACAATTACGCTATGTTGTGGCCATTGCCAATAGTGGTACTTTCCGTGAAGCTGCTGAAAAGATGTATGTTAGTCAGCCAAGTCTGTCTATTTCTGTGCGCGATTTGGAAAAAGAGCTGGGTTTTAAGATTTTCCGTCGAACGAGTTCGGGGACTTTTTTGACCCGTCGTGGTATGGAATTTTATGAGAAAGCGCAGGAATTGGTCAAAGGATTTGATGTTTTTCAAAATCAATATGCCAATCCTGAGGAAGAAAAGGATGAATTTTCCATTGCCAGCCAGCACTATGACTTCTTGCCACCAACGATTACGGCCTTTTCGGAACGTTATCCTGACTACAAGAACTTTCGTATTTTTGAGTCTACCACAGTTCAAATTTTAGACGAAGTGGCTCAAGGACATAGTGAGATTGGGATTATCTACCTCAACAACCAAAATAAAAAGGGCATCATGCAACGGGTTGAAAAGCTTGGTTTAGAAGTTATTGAACTAATTCCTTTCCAGACTCATATTTATCTTCGTGAAGGGCATCCTTTAGCACAGAAAGAGGAATTGGTCATGGAGGATTTAGCGGATTTACCAACGGTTCGTTTTACTCAGGAAAAGGATGAGTATCTATACTATTCAGAGAACTTTGTCGACACAAGCGCGAGCTCGCAGATGTTCAATGTGACGGACCGTGCTACCTTGAACGGTATTTTGGAGCGGACGGATGCTTATGCGACTGGGTCTGGATTTTTGGATAGTGACAGTGTTAATGGCATTACAGTTATTCGTCTCAAGGATAATTTAGATAACCGCATGGTTTATGTCAAACGGGAAGAAGTTGAGCTTAGTCAAGCTGGGACACTCTTCGTTGAGGTTATGCAAGAATATTTTGATCAGAAGAGGAAATCATGAAAAAAAGAGGAATAGTGGCAGTCATTGTACTGCTTTTGATTGGGTTGGATCAGTTGGTCAAAAATTATGTTGTCCAACAGATACCTTTGGGAGAGGTTCGGTCTTGGATTCCCAATCTCGTTAGCTTGACCTATTTGCAAAATCGTGGGGCAGCCTTCTCCATGCTGCAAGATCAGCAGTGGTTTTTTGCTATCATTACCTTGGTTGTCATGGCTGGAGCCATATGGTATCTACATAAGCACATGGAGGACTCTCTCTGGATGGTCTTTGGACTGACTTTGATTATCGCGGGAGGTCTAGGCAACTTTATTGACAGAATAAGTCAAGGTTTTGTAGTGGATATGTTTCACCTAGACTTTATCAACTTTGCGATTTTCAATGTGGCTGACAGCTATTTGACAGTTGGTGTCATTGTTTTATTGATTGCAATGCTTAAAGAGGAAGTAAATGGAAATAAAAATTGAAACTGGTGGGCAACGTCTAGACAAGGCTCTGTCGGACCTGACAGAATTGTCACGCAGTCTCGCTAATGAACAAATCAAGGCTGGACAAGTTTTGGTTAATGGGCAAGTAAAGAAAGCAAAATACACTATCCAAGAGGGGGATGTCGTCACCTATCATGTGCCAGAACCAGAGGTTTTGGAGTATGTTGCTGAGGAACTTCCTCTGGAAATTATCTACCAAGATGAGGACGTCGCCGTTGTTAACAAACCGCAGGGTATGGTAGTTCATCCTAGCGCCGGTCATACTAGTGGAACCTTGGTCAATGCCCTCATGTACCATATCAAGGACTTGTCAGGTATCAATGGGGTTCTCCGTCCAGGAATTGTTCACCGTATTGACAAGGATACATCTGGTCTCCTCATGATTGCGAAAAATGATGAGGCCCACTTGGCGCTTGCCCAAGAACTCAAGGACAAGAAGTCTCTACGTAAATACTGGGCGATTGTTCACGGCAATCTGCCAAATGATCGTGGTGTGATTGAAGCGCCGATTGGTCGGAGAGAAAAAGACCGTAAGAAACAGGCTGTGACTGCTAAAGGGAAGCCGGCAGTGACGCGTTTTCACGTCTTGGAACGTTTTGGTGATTATACCTTAGTGGAGTTGCAACTAGAGACAGGACGTACCCACCAAATCCGTGTCCATATGGCTTATATTGGCCATCCAGTCGCTGGGGATGAGGTCTATGGTCCTCGTAAAACTCTGAAAGGACATGGACAGTTTCTCCATGCCAAGACTCTAGGTTTTACTCATCCGAGAACAGGTGAAACCTTGGAGTTCACAGCAGATATTCCAGAAATTTTTAAAGAAACGCTGGAAAGGTTGCGAAACAACGAGAATAGATAAAAGAGTTGAGATAGCTGTCTCAACCTTTTTCATTTCAAGTCTTTTCCATTTTAAAACATTCATGTTATAATGGATAAATATGAAGAATCGGAGTGAGACTATGAAGTACAAACGAATCGTCTTTAAGGTAGGGACCTCCTCCTTAACAAATGAAGACGGGAGTTTATCAAGAAGTAAAGTAAAGGCAATTACCCAGCAATTGGCTATGTTGCATGAAGCTGGACATGAGTTGATTTTGGTGTCATCTGGGGCAGTAGCGGCAGGCTTTGGTGCTTTAGGTTTTAAAAAACGGCCGACCAAGATTGCAGATAAGCAGGCTTCAGCTGCAGTAGGACAAGGTTTGCTCCTAGAAGAATACACAACCAACCTCCTCATGCGTCAAATCGTCTCTGCGCAAATCTTGCTGACACAGGATGATTTTGTAGATAAACGTCGCTATAAGAATGCCCATCAGGCCTTGTCTGTATTGCTTCATCGTGGTGCCATTCCTATCATAAATGAAAATGACAGTGTCGTCATTGACGAACTCAAGGTGGGTGATAATGACACTCTGAGTGCCCAGGTAGCGGCGATGGTCCAAGCGGACCTTTTAGTTCTCTTGACGGATGTGGACGGTCTCTATACTGGCAATCCTAATTCGGATCCAACAGCCAAACGTTTGGAGAAAATCGAGACTATCAATCGTGAGATTATTGATATGGCTGGTGGAGCAGGTTCGTCTAATGGTACAGGTGGGATGTTGACTAAAATCAAAGCTGCAACTATTGCGACGGAGTCAGGTGTGCCAGTCTATATTTGCTCCTCCTTGAAATCTGATGCCTTGATTGAGGCAGCTGAAGAAACTAGGGATGGTTCCTTCTTTGTTGCGCAAGAGAAGGGACTTCGTACCCAGAAACAATGGCTGGCCTTCTATGCTCAAAGTCAGGGAACGATTTGGGTAGATGGTGGAGCTGCAGAGGCACTTTCAAAAAACGGGAAAAGTCTCCTTTTATCAGGTGTGGTAGAAGTGGAAGGAAACTTCTCTTACCACGATATTGTAACAGTGGCTGATAAAGAAACAGGTCAATCTCTTGGAAAGGGACGTGTCCAATTTGGCGTCTCAGCCCTAGAAGATATGCTCCGTTCTCAAAAAGCTAAGGGAGTCTTGATTCACCGTGATGACTGGATTTCCATCACTCCTGAAATCCAGCTGCTCTTTACAGAATTTTAGAGGTGAACGATGGTAAGTACACAAGAACAATTTGAACAGGTACAGGCTGTTAAGAAATCAATCAATACTGCTAGTGAAGTAGTGAAAAACCAAGCCTTGCTAGCCATGGCTGATCAGTTATTGGCAGCTACTGAGGAGATTCTAGAGGCCAATGCCCTCGATATGGCAGCGGCCAAGGGGAAAATCTCAGATGTCATGCTAGACCGTCTTTATTTGGATGAGGGACGTATAGAAGCGATGGCAAGAGGGATTCGTGAAGTGGTTGCTTTACCAGATCCTATTGGTGAAGTCCTAGAAACAAGTCAGCTTGAAAATGGCTTGCTTATTACTAAGAAGCGTGTGGCCATGGGAGTTATTGGTATTATCTATGAAAGTCGTCCAAATGTGACGTCTGATGCGGCTGCTTTGGCTCTCAAAAGTGGTAATGCGGTCGTTCTTCGTAGTGGGAAGGACGCCTACCAAACTGCTCATGCTATTGTCACAGCTTTAAAGAAGGGCTTGGAGACGACTACCATTCATCCAGAGGTGATTCAACTGGTAGAAGATACTAGCCGTGAAAGCAGCTATGCCATGATGAAGGCCAAGGGCTATCTAGACCTCCTCATTCCTCGTGGAGGAGCTGGCTTGATCAATGCCGTGGTTGAAAATGCTATCGTACCTGTTATCGAGACAGGAACTGGAATTGTCCATGTCTATGTGGACAAGGATGCCGATGAAGACAAAGCTCTGTCTATCATCAACAATGCTAAAACCAGTCGTCCTTCTGTCTGCAATGCTATGGAGGTTTTGCTGGTTCATGAAGACAAGGCAGCAGATTTCCTTCCTCGCTTGGAGCAAGTTCTGGTTACAAGTCGGAAAGAAGCTGGACTGGAACCAATTCAATTTCGTTTGGATAGCAAAGCAAGTCAGTTTGTTTCAGGTCGAGAAGCTGAGGCTCAAGACTTTGACACTGAGTTTTTAGACTATGTCCTAGCAGTTAAGGTCGTGAGCAGTTTAGAAGAAGCGGTTGCGCATATCGAAGCCCACAGTACCCATCATTCGGACGCCATTGTGACGGAAAATGCTGAAGCTGCAGCTTACTTTACAGATCAAGTAGACTCTGCCGCGGTGTATGTCAATGCCTCAACGCGTTTCACTGACGGGGGCCAGTTTGGACTTGGATGTGAGATGGGGATTTCTACTCAGAAACTGCATGCGCGTGGGCCTATGGGCTTGAAAGAGTTGACCAGCTACAAGTATGTGGTTACTGGTGACGGACAGATAAGGGAGTAAGAGATGAAGATTGGATTTATCGGTTTGGGGAATATGGGAGCTAGTTTGGCCAAGGCTGTCTTGCAGGCCAAGACGGGTGAACAGATTCTCCTTGACAATCGTAGTCAAGCAAAAGTAGATGCTTTTATCGCCAACTTCGGCGGTCAGACTTCTAGCAATGAAGAAATTTTTGCAGAAGCAGATGTGATTTTTCTAGGAGTTAAGCCTGCTCAGTTTTCTGAACTGCTTGCTCAATATCAGGCCATCCTTGAAAAGAGAGAAAGTCTTCTTTTGATTTCCATGGCAGCTGGATTGACTTTGGAAAAACTGTCCAAATTTCTGCCGACCCATCACCGAATCATTCGCATCATGCCCAATACTCCAGTGGCTATCGGCCAAGGAGTGATTAGTTATGCCATGTCAGCAAACTGTCGTGCTGAGGACAGGGAACTCTTTTGTCAGCTTTTAGCCAAGGCTGGCCTCTTGGTTGAACTTGGGGATGGATTAATCGATGCTGCGACAGGGCTTGCTGGTTGTGGTCCTGCCTTTGTCTACCTCTTTATCGAAGCTTTGGCAGATGCAGGTGTTCAGACAGGATTGCCCCGAGAAACGGCCTTGAAAATGGCAGCTCAAACAGTAGTCGGCGCTGGGCAAATGGTTCTCGAAAGCCAGCAACATCCTGGAGTTTTGAAAGATCAAGTTTGCAGCCCAGGTGGTTCGACTATCGCTGGTGTAGCAAGTCTGGAAGAACATGCCTTTAGAGGTACAGTCATGGACGCAGTTCAGCAAGCCTACAAACGAACACAAGAATTAGGTAAATAAGAGGTTGGATGATTCCCAGCCTCTTTTATGGTCGATTGAATGGAGAAGAGACAAAAAGATTGTCACAAAAACCTATTTTTTTGATAGAATAGAAGGTAGAAAAAAAGAAATGAGTTAGACATGTCAAAAGGATTTTTAGTCTCTCTTGAGGGACCAGAGGGAGCAGGAAAGACCAGTGTTTTAGAGGCTCTACTCCCAATTTTAGAGGAAAAAGGAGTAGTGGTGCTGACGACCCGTGAGCCAGGTGGAGTCTTGATTGGGGAGAAGATTCGTCAAGTGATTTTGGACCCAAGTCATACTCAGATGGATCCTAAAACAGAACTCCTTCTCTATATTGCCAGTCGTAGACAGCACTTGGTGGAAAAAGTTCTTCCAGCACTTGAAGCTGGCAAGTTGGTCATTATGGATCGTTTCATCGATAGTTCTGTTGCTTATCAGGGATTTGGCCGTGGTTTAGATATCAATGCCATTGATTGGCTTAATCACTTTGTGACAGATGGCCTTAAACCCAATTTGACCCTCTATTTTGACATTGAGGTGGAAGAAGGACTGGCTCGCATTGCTGCCAATAGTGATCGCGAGGTCAATCGTTTGGATTTGGAAGGCTTAGACTTGCACAAAAAAGTCCGCCAAGGCTACCTTTCTCTTCTGGACAAAGAAGGAAATCGTATTGTTAAGATTGATGCCAGTCTTCCCTTGGACCAAGTTGTGGAAACTACCAAGGCAGTCTTATTTGACAGAATGGGCTTGGCTAAATGAAACAAGAACAACTAAAAGCTTGGCAGCCAGACCAGTTTGACCGCTTTGTCCGTATCCTAGAACAAGATCAGCTCAATCACGCCTATCTCTTTTCAGGTTTCTTTGGAAGCTTGGAAATGTCGCAGTTTTTGGCTAAGAGCCTCTTTTGTACGGATAAAGTAGGCGTTCTACCATGTGAGAAATGCCGAAACTGTAAGCTGATTGAGCAGGAAGAATTTCCAGATGTCACCTTGATTAAGCCTGTTAATCAGGTCATCAAGACAGAACGCATTCGGGAATTGGTGGGTCAGTTTTCTCAAGCAGGGATTGAAAGTCAACAGCAGGTCTTTATTATTGAGCAGACGGAGAAAATGCATCCTAACGCGGCTAATTCTCTGCTCAAGGTCATCGAAGAACCCCAGAGTGAAGTTTACATTTTCTTCTTGACCAGCGATGAGGAAAAAATCTTGCCAACAATCCGTAGTCGGACCCAGATTTTCCATTTTAAAAAGCAAGAAGAAAAGCTCATCCATCAATTAGAACAAGCAGGTCTGGTCAAGAAAAAAGCAACTCTCTTAGCCCAGTTTTGTCAATCACGTGCTGAAGCTGAAAAGTTGGTCAATCAGGCTAGTTTTTGGACCTTGGTGGATGAGAGCGAACGCCTGCTGACTTGGTTATTAGCTAAGAAAAAAGAAAGTTATCTCCAAGTTGCGAAACTAGCCAGCTTGGCAGATGACAAGGAAAAGCAGGATCAGGTCTTGCGAATCCTCGAAGTTCTCTGTGGACAGGACCTCTTGCAAGCAAGGATTCGACAGATTCTACAAGATTTGCTAGAAGCCAGAAAAATGTGGCAAGCCAATGTCAGCTTTCAAAATGCCATGGAATATCTGGTCTTGAAAGAAATGTAAACTCAAAATGAAGGATAAAGAAAGGAAAGGGCTGGTTTATGGACAAAAAAGAATTATTTGACGCGCTGGACGATTTTTCCCAACAGTTATTGGTGACCTTGGCCGATGTGGAAGCCATCAAGAAAAATCTCAAGAGCTTGGTAGAGGAAAATACAGCTCTTCGCTTGGAAAATAGTAAGTTGCGCGAACGCTTGGGCGAGGTGGAAGCAGATACCCCCGTCAAGGCTAAGCATGTTCGTGAAAGCGTTCGTCGGATCTATAAAGACGGTTTTCACGTATGTAATGATTTTTATGGACAACGCCGAGAGCAGGATGAGGAATGTATGTTCTGTGACGAGTTGTTATACAGGGAGTAGGCATGCAGATTCAAAAAAGTTTTAAGGGGCAAACTCCCTATGGCAAGCTTTACTTAGTAGCAACGCCGATTGGCAATCTAGACGATATGACTTTTCGTGCCATCCAGACCTTGAAAGAGGTGGATTGGATTGCGGCTGAGGACACGCGCAATACAGGTCTTTTGCTCAAGCATTTTGACATCTCCACCAAGCAGATTAGTTTTCATGAGCACAATGCCAAGGAAAAGATTCCTGATTTGATTGGTTTCTTGAAAGCGGGGCAAAGTATTGCTCAGGTTTCTGACGCGGGTTTACCTAGCATCTCGGACCCTGGTCATGATTTGGTCAAGGCAGCTATTGAGGAAGAAATTGCAGTTGTTACCGTTCCAGGAGCCTCTGCAGGAATTTCTGCTTTGATTGCCAGTGGCCTAGCACCACAACCACATATCTTTTACGGTTTCTTACCTAGAAAATCAGGCCAGCAAAAGCAATTTTTCGACTTAAAAAAAGACTATCCTGAAACTCAAATTTTCTATGAATCTCCTCATCGTGTGGCAGATACGTTGGAAAATATGCTAGAAGTCTACGGTGACCGTTCGGTCGTCTTGGTTAGAGAATTGACTAAAATCTATGAAGAATATCAACGAGGAAAGATTTCAGAGCTACTAGAAAGCATCGCTGAAACGCCACTCAAGGGCGAATGCCTTCTCATCGTTGAAGGTACCAGTCAGGATGTGGAGGAAAAGGACGAGGAGGACTTGTTTTCAGAAATCCAATCTCGTATCCAGCAAGGCATGAAGAAAAATCAAGCCATTAAGGAAGTTGCGAAACTCTACCAGTGGAATAAAAGCCAACTCTACGCTGCCTACCACGAATGGGAAGAAAATCAAGAAAATGACTAAACAGGGAAGTTTGCCTTCTTCCCTTTTTTTGTTATACTAGTAGAAGAAAATTTAGAAAGATTTGTGGGTGTCAAATAGTCTAGTAGCTTGTTTTTATTTGGACTTAGTTTCTACCCAAAGAGGTATTAGTGTCGTGTCTCAATCTTATATCAATGTTATCGGAGCAGGTTTAGCGGGGTCTGAAGCTGCCTACCAAATCGCAGAACGTGGTATTCCAGTTAAACTCTATGAAATGCGTGGTGTCAAGTCAACACCTCAGCACAAAACAGACAATTTTGCGGAGTTGGTTTGTTCCAATTCTCTTCGTGGCGATGCCCTGACTAATGCTGTTGGGCTCCTCAAGGAAGAAATGCGTCGCTTGGGTTCTGTTATCTTGGAGTCTGCTGAGGCTACACGTGTTCCTGCAGGTGGGGCGCTTGCGGTGGACCGAGATGGTTTCTCTCAGATGGTAACCGAAAAAGTAGCCAACCACCCTCTGATTGAAGTAGTCCGTGATGAGATTACAGAATTACCAACAGATGTTATTACAGTTGTAGCGACTGGCCCTTTGACTAGTGATGCCTTGGCCAAAAAGATTCATGCCCTCAATGACGGTGATGGTTTCTATTTCTACGACGCTGCAGCGCCTATTATCGATGTCAACACCATTGATATGAATAAGGTCTACCTCAAGTCTCGATACGATAAGGGGGAAGCTGCCTACCTCAATGCTCCGATGACCAAGCAAGAGTTTATGGATTTCCATGAAGCCTTGGTCAATGCGGAGGAAGCTCCGCTCAATTCTTTTGAAAAAGAAAAGTACTTTGAAGGTTGTATGCCGATCGAAGTCATGGCCAAGCGTGGTATTAAAACTATGCTTTATGGTCCTATGAAGCCAGTCGGTCTTGAGTATCCAGACGACTACACAGGCCCTCGTGATGGTGAATTTAAAACACCTTATGCGGTTGTCCAGCTCCGTCAGGATAATGCGGCTGGTAGCCTCTACAATATCGTCGGTTTCCAAACCCACCTCAAATGGGGAGAACAAAAGCGTGTCTTCCAAATGATTCCGGGTCTTGAAAATGCGGAGTTTGTTCGTTATGGGGTCATGCACCGCAATTCTTACATGGATTCACCAAATCTTCTCGAGCAAACCTATCGTTCTAAGAAACAGCCCAACCTCTTCTTTGCTGGTCAAATGACGGGTGTGGAAGGCTATGTTGAGTCAGCAGCGTCAGGATTGGTTGCTGGGATAAATGCTGCTCGTCTCTTCAAGGGAGAAAGCGAGGCTATCTTCCCAGAGACCACAGCGATCGGAAGTCTAGCTCATTACATCACCCATGCTGACAGCAAGCATTTCCAACCAATGAATGTCAATTTTGGGATTATCAAGGAATTGGAAGGCGAGCGTATCCGTGATAAGAAGGCTCGTTATGAAAAAATTGCAGAGCGTGCTCTTACTGACTTAGAGGAATTTTTAACGGTCTAATTTTTTTCAAAGAATTGCTCATGATACTATAAAAATCTTAGAAATTGTGATAAAATAGGTAGGATAAAAAAAGGAGAGTAAAAATGGCGAATCCCAAGTATAAACGTATTTTAATCAAGTTATCAGGTGAAGCCCTTGCCGGTGAACGTGGCGTAGGGATTGATATCCAAACAGTTCAAACAATCGCAAAAGAGATTCAAGAAGTTCATAGCTTAGGTATCGAAATTGCCCTTGTTATTGGTGGAGGAAATCTCTGGCGCGGAGAACCTGCTGCAGAAGCTGGAATGGACCGCGTTCAGGCTGATTACACTGGAATGCTTGGGACCGTGATGAATGCTCTTGTGATGGCAGATTCATTGCAGCAAGTTGGTGTCGATACGCGTGTGCAAACTGCCATTGCCATGCAACAAGTGGCAGAGCCGTACGTACGTGGACGTGCTCTTCGCCACCTTGAAAAAGGTCGTATCGTTATTTTTGGTGCCGGAATTGGTTCACCTTACTTCTCAACAGATACAACAGCGGCACTTCGTGCAGCTGAAATCGAAGCAGATGCCATCCTTATGGCTAAAAATGGTGTCGATGGTGTTTACAATGCCGATCCTAAGAAAGACAAGACAGCCGTTAAGTTTGAAGAATTGACCCACCGTGATGTTATCAACAAAGGTCTTCGTATCATGGACTCAACAGCTTCAACCCTCTCAATGGATAATGACATTGACTTGGTTGTCTTTAACATGAACCAACCAGGCAACATCAAACGTGTCGTATTTGGTGAAAATATCGGAACAACAGTTTCAAATAATATCGAAGAAAAGGAATAAGAAAGATTATGGCTAACGCAATTATTGAAAAAGCGAAAGAGAGAATGACTCAGTCTCACCACTCACTTGCTCGTGAATTTGGAGGTATCCGTGCAGGTCGTGCTAATGCAAGCTTGCTTGACCGTATTACTGTTGAATACTATGGTGTCGAAACACCTCTTAATCAAATCGCTTCTATCACCATTCCAGAAGCGCGTGTCTTGTTAGTGACACCATTTGACAAGTCTTCATTGAAAGACATCGAACGTGCCTTGAACGCTTCTGATCTTGGTATTACACCAGCTAATGACGGCTCTGTGATCCGCTTGGTTATCCCTGCCCTTACAGAAGAAACTCGTCGTGACCTTGCTAAAGAAGTGAAGAAGGTCGGTGAAAATGCTAAAGTAGCTATTCGTAACATCCGTCGTGATGCTATGGACGAAGCTAAGAAACAAGAAAAAGCAAAAGAAATCACTGAAGACGAATTGAAGACTCTTGAAAAAGATATTCAAAAAGTAACAGACGATGCTGTGAAACACATCGACGATATGACTGCCAATAAAGAAAAAGAACTCTTGGAAGTCTAAAAATAAACAGAAAAACTCAGTTGGCATTGCTGGCTGAGTTTTATTCGAAAGAAGGAAATATGAATACAAATCTTGCAAGTTTTATCGTTGGACTGATCATCGATGAAAATGACCGTTTTTACTTTGTGCAAAAGGATGGTCAGACCTATGCTCTTGCCAAGGAAGAAGGTCAGCATACGGTAGGGGATTCGGTCAAAGGTTTTGCCTACACGGATATGAAGCAAAAACTCCGTCTGACAACCTTAGAAGTGACTGCCACTCAGGACCAATTTGGTTGGGGAACCGTAACAGAAGTTCGTAAAGACCTTGGTGTCTTTGTGGATACAGGCCTTCCTGATAAGGAAGTCGTAGTATCGCTAGATATTCTCCCTGAATTGAAAGAACTCTGGCCTAAGAAGGGCGACCAACTCTACATCCGCCTTGAAGTGGACAAGAAAGACCGAATCTGGGGACTTTTGGCGTATCAGGAAGACTTCCAACGTCTGGCTCGTCCTGCCTATAACAACATGCAGAACCAAAACTGGCCAGCCATTGTATACCGTCTCAAGCTGTCAGGGACCTTTGTCTATCTGCCAGAGAATAACATGCTTGGTTTTATCCATCCTAGTGAGCGCTACGCAGAGCCACGTTTGGGGCAAGTTTTAGATGCGCGTGTCATTGGTTTCCGTGAAGTGGACCGCACCTTGAACCTCTCCCTCAAACCACGTTCTTTTGAGATGTTGGAAAATGATGCCCAGATGATTTTGACATACTTGGAAAGCAATGGTGGCTTCATGACCTTGAATGACAAGTCGTCCCCTGAGGACATCAAGGCAACCTTTGGCATTTCTAAAGGTCAGTTCAAGAAAGCACTCGGAGGCTTGATGAAAGCTGGCAAAATCAAGCAGGACCAGTTTGGGACAGAGTTGATTTAGGGAGGCTTATGAGAAAATCATTTTACACTTGGCTCATGACTGAGCGCAATCCTAAAAGTAACAGTCCCAAAGCCATCTTGGCAGACCTCGCTTTTGAAGAGTCAGCCTTCCCAAAACACACAGATGATTTTGATGAGGTGAGTCGCTTTTTGGAGGAGCATGCCAGTTTCTCTTTTAACCTAGGAGATTTTGATGCCATCTGGCAAGAGTATTTAGAACACTAAAGACAATGAGATGAGGCTAGTATTTTATTGTTCTCTTTGCTATAATATAAAGAAATAAACGGATTAGAGAGGTTCTTTATTTGAAGGAACATTCAATAGACATTCAACTAAGTCACCCAGATGACTTGTTCCATCTTTTTGGTTCCAATGAGCGCCATCTTCGTTTGATGGAAGAAGAGCTTGATGTGGTGATTCATGCCCGTACGGAGATTGTCCAGGTTATCGGAGAAGAAGCAGCATGTGAGGAAGCCCGTCAGGTTATCCAGGCTTTGATGGTCTTGGTGAATCGAGGAATGACGGTTGGCACGCCAGATGTGGTGACTGCGATTAGCATGGTCAAAAACGATGAAATCGACAAGTTTGTCGCCCTTTACGAAGAAGAAATTATCAAGGACAATACTGGGAAACCGATTCGTGTCAAAACCTTAGGTCAAAAACTTTATGTGGACAGTGTCAAACAGCATGATGTGACCTTTGGAATCGGACCAGCAGGGACAGGGAAGACCTTTCTTGCAGTGACTTTGGCAGTAACTGCCCTTAAACGTGGGCAAGTCAAGCGGATTATCCTTACTCGTCCAGCAGTGGAAGCAGGTGAGAGTCTAGGATTTCTTCCGGGTGATCTCAAGGAAAAGGTGGACCCTTACCTTCGACCTGTTTACGATGCCTTGTATCAGATTCTCGGCAAAGATCAAACGACCCGTCTTATGGAGCGTGAAATCATTGAAATTGCGCCCCTTGCCTATATGCGTGGTCGGACCTTAGATGATGCCTTTGTCATTCTCGATGAAGCACAAAATACGACCATCATGCAGATGAAGATGTTCTTGACTCGTTTAGGATTTAATTCTAAGATGATTGTCAATGGAGATATCAGCCAGATTGACCTGCCACGCAATGTTAAGTCCGGTTTGATTGATGCCCAAGAAAAGCTCAAGAACATTCACCAAATTGACTTTGTTCATTTTTCAGCCAAGGATGTGGTTCGCCATCCAGTTGTCGCTCAGATTATCCGAGCTTATGAACCAACTCCAGTTAAGGTTGAAGAAAAGAAGGAAGAGACAGAATAACAAAAGAAGAGCAGTTCCATTTGAACTGCTCTTCTTTCTTTTTAGTGAGTGTTTAGCTTTAAACAAGTTCGTCGATAGACGTATGATCTGTATCGAGTCCTTCGGCAACTGGTAGGCTAGTTAAGTAACCTTGATAAGTGGTCACACCTTGACGCAGCCCTTCATCTTCGGCAATTGCTTGTGCGAATCCTTTGCCAGCCAATGCTTCGATATAAGGAAGAGTGACATTGGTTAGGGCGATGGTTGAAGTGCGAGCAACCGCCCCAGGGATATTGGCAACGGCATAGTGGAGAACACCGTGTTTTTCATAGACGGGTTCATCGTGCGTGGTCACTCGGTCAGCTGTTTCGATAACGCCACCTTGGTCAACAGCTACGTCAACGATGACAGAGCCTGGACGCATTTGTTTGATCATCTCATCTGTCACCAATTTCGGTGCTTTGGCACCAGGGATGAGAACTGCACCAATCACCACATCAGCATCTCTCACACTTGCTTCAATGTTGAATGAATTAGACATAAGAGTTTGGATTTGGTTACCAAAGATTTCCTCTAGCACTGAGAGACGTTTGGCACTGATATCTAAAATAGTTACTTGGGCACCAAGTCCAAGGGCAATGCGGGCAGCATGTGTCCCGACGACCCCACCACCGATGATGGTTACTTTTCCTTTTGGAACACCCGGCACACCACCTAGTAGGACACCAGAACCACCAGCTTGCTTAGTAAGGAAGTGAGCTCCGATTTGAACAGCCATACGGCCTGCAACCTCACTCATAGGAACGAGGAGTGGTAGTTGTCCTTGATTATCACGAACAGTTTCATAGGCAATTCCTGTTGTTTTGGCTGCTAACATAGCATCTGCTAATTCTGGCGCAGCAGCCATGTGCAAGTAGGTGAAGAGGAGAAGATCGTCTCGCAAATAACCGTATTCAGAAGCTAGTGGTTCTTTTACTTTCACGACTAACTCGGCAGCCCAGGCATCAGCAGCAGTAGCGACAATCTCAGCTCCTTGCTTTTGATAGTCCGCATCAGTAAATCCTGAACCGAGACCAGCATTTGTTTCGATGAGAACACGATGTCCACGACTGACTAAACTATGGACACCAGCAGGTGTGAGGGCGACACGGTTTTCGTTATTTTTAATTTCTTTTGGAATTCCGATTAACATAGAGATAACCTACCTTTCAATTGACGGGATTGTTTTAGTTGTCACATTTCAGTTCATAAATCAGAAATGTGATGGTTTTATTGTATATGAAACCGCTTCAAAAATCAAGAAAAACTTGTCATCCAAATTTATTTATGCTAGACTAGTGAGAATCAAGCTCTAATGGAGGAAAAAGTATGGAATCAATATTTGTGAAATTTGCCCAGTATCCATCTATAGAAACGGAGCGTTTATTGCTTCGACCTGTAACCTTGGACGATGCAGAAGCTATGTTTGAGTATGCCTCAGACAGAGAAAATACACGCTATACTTTTCCAACAAATCAAAGCATAGAAGAAACCAAGAACAACATCGCTCAGTTCTACTTGGCTAATCCCTTGGGCCGTTGGGGAATCGAACTAAAAAGCAATGGTCAGTTTATCGGAACCATTGACTTGCACAAGATTGATACTGTTCTTAAGAAGGCAGCTATTGGCTACATTATCAATAAAAAATATTGGAATCAAGGATTGACGACAGAAGCCAATCGTGCCGTGATTGAGCTGGCTTTTGAGAAGATTGGAATGAACAAGTTGACCGCTCTTCACGATAAAGACAATCCCGCATCAGGAAAGGTCATGGAGAAATCAGGTATGCGCTTTTCTCACGAAGAACCATATGCCAGAATGGACAAAAAAGAACCAGGTCGAATCATCACAAGAGTTCATTATGTCTTGACTAAGGAAGACTATTTTGCAAATTAGTAAGCAGTTGAAAAGATTTTTCAGCTGTTTTTTTCTTTCTCTTACGAATAATCTAAGAGAGGAGAAAATATGGAAGCAATTATCGAGAAAATCAAAGAGTATAAAATCATTGTCATTTGTGCTGGTTTGGGTTTGGCCTTGGGCGGATTTTTCTTGCTAAAACCATCTACACAAAAACCCGTCACAGAAACAAATTTGCAGGCTGAAGTTGCAGCTGTTTCAAAGGATTCATCATCTGAAAAAGAAATCAAGAAGGAAGAAAAGGAAGAATCTCCTGAACAAGATCTAATCACAGTTGATGTCAAAGGTGCCGTCAAATCGCCAGGGATTTATGATTTGCCAGTAGGAAGTCGGGTTCATGATGCCGTTCAGAAGGCAGGTGGCTTGACAGATGAGGCAGATAGCAAGTCGCTCAATCTCGCTCAGAAAATCAGTGACGAGGCTCTTGTCTATGTTCCAACTAAGGGAGAAGAAGCAGTTAGTCAGCAGGCTGCCTCTGGAACGACTCCTTCGACAAGTAAAGAAAAGAAGATCAACCTTAATAAAGCTAGTCTGGAAGAACTAAAACAGGTCAAAGGCTTGGGAGGAAAGCGAGCACAGGATATTATCGACCATCGTGAGGCAAATGGCAAGTTCAAGTCGGTTGATGAACTCAAGAAGGTCTCTGGTATTGGTGCCAAGACCATAGAAAAGTTAAAAGACTATGTTACAGTGGATTAAGAATTTCCCAATTCCCCTAATCTATCTGAGTTTTCTATTGCTCTGGCTTTACTACGCCATTTTCTCAGCATCCTATCTTGCTTTGTTGGGCTTCGTTTTTCTGCTAGTCTGTCTCTTTATCCAATTTCCTTGGAAATCGGCCGGTAAAGTTCTAGCGATTTGTGGAGTTTTTGGATTTTGGTTTTTGCTTCAAACTTGGCAACAGGCACAAGCTAGTCAGAACCTAGTGGGTTCTGTTGAGAGGGTACGGATTTTGCCTGATACTATCAAAGTCAATGGAGATAGTCTGTCCTTTCGGGGCAAGTCTGATGGACGCATTTTCCAAGTTTATTATAAACTCCAGTCTGAGGAGGAGAAAGAGCAATTTCAGGCCTTGACAGATCTTTATGAGATAGAACTAGAAGGAAAATTGTCCGATCCAGAAGGTCAGAGGAATTTTGGTGGCTTTGACTATCAAGCCTATCTGAAGACTCAGGGAATTTACCAGACATTGACTATCAAGAACATCCAGTCAGTTAAACAGGTTAAAAGTTGGGATATAGGAGACAATCTGTCTAGTTTACGTCGAAAAGCTGTAGTTTGGATCAAGATGTACTTTCCAGATCCTATGTGCAACTATATGACAGGTCTTCTTTTCGGACATCTAGATACTGATTTTGAGGAGATGAATGAGCTCTACTCCAGTCTTGGTATTATCCATCTCTTTGCCTTGTCGGGGATGCAGGTGGGCTTCTTTATGGATGCCTTTAAGAAACTCCTCTTACGATTGGGCTTGACCCAAGAAAAGTTGAAGTGGCTGACTTATCCCTTTTCTCTTATCTATGCTGGTTTGACAGGATTTTCAGCATCGGTCATTCGCAGTCTCTTGCAAAAGTTACTGGCCCAACATGGCTACAAGGGCTTGGACAATTTTGCCTTAACGGTTCTTGTCCTCTTTATCATCATGCCCAACTTTTTCTTGACAGCAGGAGGAGTCTTGTCCTGTGCCTACGCTTTTATCTTGACCATGACAAGCAAAGAAGGGGAGGGGCTCAAGGTTGTTGCCAGAGAAAGTCTAGTCATTTCCTTGGGAATATTGCCTATTTTGTCCTTTTATTTTGCAGAATTTCAGCCTTGGTCTATTCTTTTGACCTTTGTCTTTTCCTTTCTTTTTGATGTGGTCTTCTTACCGCTTTTGTCCATCTTATTCATCCTGTCTTTTGTTTACCCAGTCATTCAGTTTAACTTTGTCTTTGAGTGGTTGGAGAATATCATTCGCTTGGTATCGCAGCTGGCAAGCAGGCCTCTGATATTTGGTCAACCCACTGCATGGCTGTTGATTCTACTGTTAATTTCCTTGGCAATACTGTATGATTTTAGGAAAAACATCAAAAGACTAGCAGGATTCAGTCTCTTTATTGTGGGGCTCTTTTTCTTGACCAGGCATCCACTGGAAAATGAAATCACCATGCTGGATGTGGGGCAAGGTGAAAGTATTTTCCTACGGGATGTAACTGGGAAAACCATTCTCATAGATGTTGGAGGTAAAGCAGAATCTGACAAGAAAATCCAAACTTGGCAAGAAAAGGCGACGACCAGCAATGCCCAGCGAAACTTGATTCCCTATCTAAAAAGTCGAGGAGTATCCAAGATTGACAAGCTGGTTTTGACCAACACAGACAAGGAGCATGTTGGAGATTTGCTGGAGGTGACCAAGGCTTTCCATGTGGGCGAAATTTTAGTGTCAAAAGGAAGTTTGACACAGAAGGAATTTGTAGCAGAACTAGAAGCCAGCCAAACCAAGGTGCGCAGTGTGACAGCAGGGGAGAATTTGCCGATTTTTGGCGGTTACTTAGAAGTCCTATCTCTAAGGCAGATTGGAGATGGGGACCGTGATAGTTCCTTGGTTCTTTATGGAAAACTGTTGGATAAGCACTTTCTCTTTACTGGAAATTTGAAAGAGAAAGGAGAGAAGGAACTTTTAAAGCAATACCCTAACTTAGAGGTGGATGTCTTGAAAGCAGGCCAGCATGGTGCTAAAACCTCATCAAATCCAGTTTTTCTAGAAAAACTCAAACCAGAAATTACTCTCATTTCAGTTGGAAAGAACAATCGTACGAAACTCCCCCATCAGGAAACCTTGACTCGACTAGAAATCATCAAGAGTAAGATTTACCGAACTGACCAGCAAGGGGCTATCCGCTTTACAGGGTGGAATAGTTGGAGAATTGAAACGGTTCGATAAAATAGACAAACTTTTCGAAAAATTGACTTTTTATCTTGACAAGGGATAGAAAACTTGGTATCATATAAAAGTTGAGAAAAGCAGAAGTGAGAGCTTCTCGCCTTGTGACATCAAGTTGCCTGGCCCTACGGATGAAAAGTTTCTAAGAAACGCTATCATAACGTGCGGGCTTGTATTATTACGAGTCCGCTATTGTTTTTCTCTAATAATAAAAAAGAGGTGAAAACCATAGCAAAGCAAGACTTATTCATCAATGATGAAATTCGTGTACGTGAAGTTCGCTTGATTGGTCTTGAGGGAGAACAGCTAGGCATCAAGCCACTCAGTGAAGCGCAAGCATTAGCTGATAGTGCAAATGTTGACTTAGTATTGATCCAACCCCAAGCAAAGCCACCTGTTGCTAAAATTATGGACTACGGTAAGTTCAAATTTGAGTATCAGAAAAAGCAAAAAGAACAACGTAAAAAACAAAGTGTTGTTACGGTGAAAGAAGTTCGTCTGAGTCCAACGATTGACAAGGGTGACTTTGACACAAAACTTCGCAATGCACGCAAGTTCCTTGAAAAAGGAAATAAAGTTAAGGTATCCATTCGCTTTAAAGGGCGTATGATCACCCATAAAGAGATTGGTGCAAAAGTTTTAGCCGAGTTTGCTGAAGCAACACAAGATATTGCGATCATCGAACAACGAGCTAAGATGGATGGACGCCAAATGTTCATGCAGTTGGCGCCAGCAACTGACAAAAAATAAGTGTCAGAAAGTTAAACAAAGGAGAAAAAATCATGCCAAAACAAAAAACACACCGCGCATCAGCTAAACGTTTCAAACGTACAGGTTCTGGTGGACTTAAACGTTTCCGTGCTTACACTTCTCACCGTTTCCACGGAAAAACTAAGAAACAACGTCGTCATCTTCGTAAAGCATCTATGGTGCATTCAGGAGATTTCAAACGTATCAAAGCAATGCTTACTCGCTTGAAATAATAGCCTAACAGTAAGTAAACAATTCTAGGAAATATTTGGAGGAAATAAAACATGGCACGTGTTAAAGGTGGCGTTGTATCACGCAAACGTCGTAAACGTATTCTTAAATTAGCAAAAGGTTACTATGGAGCTAAACACATCTTGTTCCGTACTGCAAAAGAACAAGTAATGAACTCTTACTACTATGCATACCGTGACCGTCGTCAAAAGAAACGTGACTTCCGCAAATTGTGGATCACTCGTATCAACGCGGCAGCTCGTATGAACGGACTTTCATACTCACAATTGATGCATGGTTTGAAATTGGCTGAGATCGAAGTTAACCGTAAAATGCTTGCTGACTTGGCTGTTAACGACGCAGCAGCTTTCACAGCTCTTGCAGATGCAGCTAAAGCAAAACTTGGTAAATAATAATTGATAAGACTGGAACAGGATTGTCCCAGTCTTTTTAAAAATAAAGGAGAATATATGGCTTCAAAAATGTTACACACTTGCTTGCGAGTAGAAAATCTTGAAAAATCAATCGCATTTTATCAAGATGCTTTTGGTTTTAAAGAATTGCGTCGCAGAGATTTTCCAGACCATGCCTTCACGATTGTCTATCTAGGACTTGACGGTGATGACTACGAGTTGGAATTGACCTATAACTATGACCACGGCCCTTATGTGGTTGGAGATGGCTTTGCCCATATCGCCCTCAGTACACCTGACCTTGAGGCACTTCATCAAGAACATAGTGCGAAAGGCTATGAGGTTACAGAGCCAAAAGGCCTACCTGGAACTCCACCAAACTATTACTTTGTCAAGGATCCTGACGGCTACAAGGTCGAAGTGATTCGTGAAAAATAATCCAGTACAGTCAAGTAGAATGTTCGTTTTCTACTTGACTTTTTTTCTTTGAAAGGGTATACTAATACAAATTTAACCTTTAAGGGGAGTCCAGAGAGACTCACAAGGTGTCAGATAAAAGGGATAGGGAACTCTCTGTGGAGACTTTTTAAGTGTGCGCATGAGTTCTAGCCTAACCTAACTGAGACCTTGCTATTGCAAGGTCTTTTCTTAATCTGGTCCCCTTAAATTTAAGGAGGAAAATCATGAATCCTACATGTAAGAAACGTTTGGGTGCCATTCGTTTGGAGACCATGAAGGTGGTCGATCAGGAGGAAATTGCGCCAGCAATCTTTGAATTAGTTCTAGAAGGAGAAATGGTTGAAGCTATGCGAGCAGGCCAATTTCTACATCTACGTGTGCCTGATGATGCCCATCTCTTGCGCCGTCCTATTTCAATCTCATCTATTGACAAGGTTAACAAGCAGTGTCGCCTCATTTATCGGATTGAAGGTGCTGGGACAGCTATTTTTTCAACCTTATGTCAGGGAGATACTCTTGATGTGATGGGGCCCCAGGGGAATGGTTTTGACTTGTCTGATCTGGATGAGCAGAGCCAAGTTCTCCTCGTTGGTGGTGGGATTGGTGTTCCACCCTTGCTTGAGGTAGCTAAGGAATTGCATGCGCGTGGGGTGACAGTAGTGACAGTCCTCGGTTTTGCGACTAAGGATGCTGTTATTCTCGAAACCGAATTGGCCCAATATGGTCAGGTATTTGTAACGACAGATGATGGTTCTTATAGCATCAAGGGAAATGTTTCTGTTGTTATCAATGATTTAGGTAGTCAATTTGATGCAGTTTACTCATGTGGGGCACCTGGAATGATGAAGTACATCAATCAAACCTTTTATGACCACCCAAGAGCCTACCTATCTCTGGAATCTCGTATGGCTTGTGGGATGGGAGCTTGCTATGCCTGTGTCCTAAAAGTCCCAGATAGTGAAACCGTCAGCCAACGTGTCTGTGAAGATGGCCCTGTTTTCCGCACAGGAACAGTTGTATTATAAGGAGAAAATTATGACTACAAATCGTTTACAAGTTTCTCTACCAGGATTGGATTTGAAAAATCCCATCATTCCAGCATCAGGCTGTTTTGGTTTTGGCCAAGAGTATGCCAAGTACTATGATTTAGACCTTTTAGGCTCCATTATGATTAAGGCAACGACTCTAGAACCACGTTTTGGCAATCCTACTCCCAGGGTGGCAGAAACGCCTGCTGGTATGCTCAATGCAATCGGTCTGCAAAATCCTGGTTTAGAAGCTGTTTTAGCTGAAAAACTGCCTTGGTTGGAAAGAGAATATCCAACACTTCCTATCATCGCTAATGTAGCTGGCTTTTCAAAACAAGAGTACGCTGCCGTTTCTCAGGGAATTTCCAAGGCAGCCAATGTAAAAGCTATCGAGCTCAATATCTCCTGCCCCAACGTAGATCACGGCAATCATGGACTTCTGATTGGGCAAGATCCTGACTTGGCTTATGAAGTGGTAAAAGCGGCTGTGGAAGCCTCTGATGTGCCAGTCTATGTCAAGCTTGCTCCTAGTGTAACAGATATTGTCACCGTCGCCAAAGCCGCAGAAGATGCAGGGGCAAGTGGCTTAACCATGATCAATACTCTAGTCGGTATGCGCTTTAACCTTAAAACCAGAAAACCAATCTTGGCCAATGGAACGGGTGGAATGTCTGGTCCAGCAGTTTTTCCAGTAGCCCTCAAACTCATCCGTCAAGTCGCCCAAACAACAGACCTGCCCATCATTGGAATGGGGGGAGTGGATTCGGCTGAAGCTGCTTTAGAAATGTATCTGGCTGGAGCGTCTGCCATCGGAGTTGGAACAGCAAACTTTACCAATCCATACGCCTGTCCTGACATCATCGAAAATCTACCAAAAGTCATGGACAAGTATGGTATTAGCAGTTTGGAAGATCTCCGTAAGGAAGTCAAAGTCAGTCTGAGATAAGCTAGACCTTCCTTATCGTCAACAAGAAATAGAATCTTCATCATTTTGTAATATTTCCGTCTGTTAACTATGTTACAATAGGGTTTAGAAAACGTTATTGGAGCATTTAAATGAAACGATGGAAAGTGGCCCTAGTGAGTGCTGGCTTATTGGGGTGTTTTTTTACTGTAGTGGAGACTGTAAGAGCTGAAGAAGGTACATGGCAAGGAAAGACCTACCTCAAAGCTGATGGAAAACCAGCAACCAACCAATGGATCTTTGACCAAACGTATCAGAACTGGTTTTATCTTAAGGCTGATGGACAACGTGCAGAAAACGGCTGGCTGACTGTTGGTGGTAAGGATTACTATTTTAACGAGAGCGGAAAATTAGCCACAAAAGCCTGGATTAACCAGTACTATGTGACTGAAAGTGGTGTTAGGGTCAAGAATCAATGGGTGTTTGACCAAGAAAAACAATCCTGGTATTATCTCAAGTCTGATGGTCAGAAAGCTCAAAATGAGTGGATTCAACAAGGTCAGGAAAAATATTACCTTAAAGAAGATGGCAAGATGGCCAAAGATGAATGGGTCACTCAAGGTGGAAACCAATACTACGTTAATACTCAAGGTAAAATGCTGAAAAGTACTTGGCTTGGTAAGAACTATTTGTCAGAAAATGGTAATAAGGTCAAACAAGGTTGGATCTATGATGACAACTATAGCAGTTGGTTCTACATTCAACAAGATGGTACCTATGCTGAAAATGGCTGGCAAACCATAGATGGAAAGGACTACCATTTCAAATTTGGAGGCTATCTTTCTACCGAGCGCTGGATTGGCCGCTTCTATGTTGCAAAGAGTGGAGCTAAACTGAAATCCGAATGGCTCTTCGATAAGAATTACGATTCTTGGTTTTACTTGAAAGCCGACGGTAGCTATGCCGAAAAAGGCTGGGAAACGATTAAAGGTAAAGATTACCATTTCAAATTTGGAGGCTATCTTTCTACTGAACGTTGGATTGACCGCTTCTATGTTGCTAAAAGTGGAGCCAAACTGAAATCGGAATGGCTCTTTGACAAGAATTATAACTCTTGGTTTTACTTGAAAGCTGACGGAACTTATGCTGAAAAAGGTTGGCAAACCATCAAAGACAAGGATTACCATTTCAAATCAGGTGGCTACCTCTCCACAGAAACTTGGATTGATCGTAGTTATGTGACCAGCAGTGGAGCAAAAGCTGGCAAAGGTTGGCTCTTTGACAAGAATTATAACTCTTGGTTCTATATCAACTCTGATGGAAATTATGTCAATAATGAATGGATCTGGGATAATGGTTATTACTATCTCAAATCTGGTGGTTATATGGCTGCAAGTGAGTGGGTGTGGTACAAGAACAATTGGTTCTACCTCAAGTCAAATGGAAAGATGGCTGAGAAAGAATTAATCTATGATTCATCCGATCAATCATGGTACTACCTTAAATCCGGTGGCTATATGGCAAAAAATGAAACAGTGGATGGTCATACCTTGGATGCTTCTGGTCGATGGCATGTTGCGGATAAGACCAAATACTACAAAGTTAAACCAATCACAGCCTATGTCTACAGTGCATCTGGAGAAATCTTGAGTTACATTAACCAAGGAAGCATCGTTTCACTAGATAGTTCTACCCGTAAAGGTGGGAGACTTGCAGTTTCGATTTCTGGCTTGTCTGGCTATATGAATCAAAGTGATTTGACAGCAGTGGATGAAGGAAGCGAATTTATCCCTCATTATACTAGTGATGGGAAATTCCTCTACCATGAACTCTCTCCTTATACGAGTATCAAAGTAGCTCCACACACATCTGCAATGATTATTGGTAAGAAGTACTACTCAACTGATGGGGAGCATTTTGACGGCTTTACCATTAAAAATCCTTTCCTCTATAAAAACTTGAGAGAACCAAGTAATTATAGTGCAGCTGAATTGGATAAACTGTATTCGATGATGAACTTGCAGGATAGTCCTCTAGCAGGTAAAGGAGCGACTTTCAAAGAAGCTGAGGAACGCTACGGTGTCAACGCCCTTTACTTGATGGCACATAGCGCTCTTGAAAGTGCGTGGGGACGCAGTCAAATTGCCAGAGATAAGAATAACTTCTTTGGTATTGCAGCCTATGATACTAGCCCATATCTTTCAGCTAAGAGCTTTGATGATGTGGACAAAGGAATCCTCGGAGCGGCCAAGTGGATTCGTGAAAATTACATTGATTATGGCAGAGACCACCTTGGAAATAAAGCGACTGGAATGAATGTTCGCTATGCTTCAGATCCATACTGGGGTGAGAAGATAGCCAGCATCATGATGACCATCAACAGCAAACTTGGTGGGAAGGACTAATCAAAACAAATCAACGATAGCTACTGAAAAGTGGTTATCGTTTTTTTATTTTCTAACTTTAGACGAATAGCGGAAATGTTTTGATTTGACGAAGCTGCTGCTTAAGAGTATAGTAGTGAATAGGTTAGAAACAGGGAAGGGTGAGTAGATAGATGAAAAATGTTATTGTCACAGGGGGAAGCTCTGGAATAGGACTGGAAATTGCAAAATTATTGGCAAAAGATGCCGATCATATTGTCCTTGTAGCACGAAATTTGACAAGGCTGACTCAGGCTAAAGAAGTACTGATAACAATGAATCCGAATTTAAAGATTTTCCTAATCAGTGCTGACTTATCAACGATTGAGGGCATCCACCGCTGTATTGAGCAGATTGAAGATTTAAATCTTGATATTGATAGCCTAGTAAACAATGTAGGCTACGGAGTGAGCGGATTGGCTGACAGTCTGCCTCTTGAGACTGTCGAAAAGGCTGTGGTGACCAATGCAATGGCGCCGACCCTGCTGACTCAGGCATTTTTAAAAGCCATCATCAAAAACAAGGGAAATATTCTGTTTATCGGAGCAGGAGCGGCAACACATCCCATGCCCAGTCTGGTTCATTACTCCGCCAGCAAAAATCTCATCCATGGGCTGGTCAGAGGTCTTCGGATTGATTTAAAAGGGACTGGTGTCCATATAACAGAGATTCAACCGGGACCTGTTGCTACGAATTTCGGGAACAGCAGCAGTTCGTCTTCCTCCCAAGATTTTGCGACGCATAATCCATTGAAAAAGGTTGAAATCACGCCTCAGCAGTGTGCAAAAGAATCGCTTGCAGCTCTGAAGCGTAATAAATCGTCTTATTATCCTGGAAGAGGCTATCGCTTTATTATCCGATTAACCAAGTTGCTTCCAAATTCAGCTATGGAACGCATTCTTCAACGTTTTATTTCACGCTAATATTTAAAATAAAGGTTGGAATTCCAGCCTCTTTTTTATGAGGAAGGGCTTGACAGGCTTTTTATTAGACAATGAGTTGATTGAATAGCTTTCCAAACTTGAAATTTATAAAACGATATATTAAAATATAAAAGAAATTATTTATAAATCAAGGAGTTTAAAATGAAGAAATCAATGATTGTCGGGCTTATTACTTTTATCGCTTTAGGATTAGCAACAGGATACTATTTCTTATCCTATGCACCACATCAAGCTGCTGTAACTAAGTTTGAAGATGTAGTAAAGGATTTAAATGAAAAAAATAAAGAAGTTGAAGATCAGATAGCTGAGGCTGAAAAAGTTATTGATAATAATGAAGAACCTCTTGATTCTAAGACATTGGAAGAATTGAAATCTACTATAAAGGATAGCCAAGATTCACTTCGTAAAATACCAGATATTGAAAAACAAACTGAGCAAATTGAGAAGCAAATTGAAGAATTAAGTCAACCATCAGATTATAGTGAAATAAAAAAGAATTTATCTGAAAAATTGACTCACTATCAAAATAGCATTCTTCAATTAAAACAAATTACAAATCCTTCAAGTTCTTTTATCGAAGAAAGACTCAAAGAAATTGAATCAATTACTGGAGTACAATCTGTTACGGAGGATAATGACCCCAATAAAAAATTAAATAAACAAGGAGGGTATACAGCGTCTGTATATTTTGTTGACAAGCAAGTGAATGAATCTGTAGAAGGCTCAGATATTGTTCAAAAAGGTAATGATGCTGGTGGAGATATAGAAGTTTATAAGACAAAAGAAGATGCAGAGAAACGCAATACTTATATTAGTGCTTTTGATGGAACTGCTTTAAATCCTGGGTCACACTATGTTTATGGAACCATATTAATTCGCACTTCGCACCATTTAACAGGAACGCAACAGAAAGAACTGACTGAGAAAATCTACAATAAATTGATTGAACTGAAATAATAAAAAAATTGGATAGCTATTAGTTTTATTGAACTAAGATACAGTCAAAAAGCCGTTGGAAAACGGTTTTTTGTTATAATTAAATGAAGAATTTAGAATTAAAGGAGAAGAACATGACATTTGAAGAAATATTGCCTGGATTAAAGGCTAAGAAAAAATATGTACGAACTGGTTGGGGAGGGGCTGAAAACTATGTGCAGCTTTTTGACACTATCGAGCAAAACGGGGTTGCACTTGAAGTAACGCCTTATTTCCTCATCAACGTTTCTGGAGAAGGGGAAGGTTTTTCTATGTGGAGCCCGACACCTTGTGATGTTTTGGCGACGGATTGGGTAGAAGTACATGACTAGACGTGTATTGATTACGGGAGTGAGTTCAGGGATCGGTCTAGCTCAAGCTCGCCTCTTTTTAGAGAATGGCTATCAAGTTTATGGAGTTGACCAAGATGAAAATCCACTCTTGGAGGGTGATTTTCACTTTTTACAGAGAGATTTGACCTTAGACTTGGATCCTGTTTTTGACTGGTGTCCTCAGGTGGATGTCTTGTGCAATACTGCAGGAGTTTTGGATGATTATAAGCCACTTTTGGAACAATCCGCCCAGGAAATTCATGAGATTTTTGAAATCAACTATGTGACTCCTGTTGAGTTGACTCGCTATTATTTGACGCAAATGCTTGAAAATAAAGAAGGAGTTATTATCAATATGTGTTCGATTGCTTCAAGCCTAGCTGGTGGAGGTGGTCATGCCTATACTTCCTCTAAGCATGCCTTAGCTGGCTTTACCAAGCAGTTGGCTCTAGACTATGCAGAAGCTGGGATTCAGGTATTTGGGATTGCTCCAGGGGCAGTCAAGACAGCCATGACTGCTGCCGACTTTGAGCCAGGTGGATTGGCTGACTGGGTGGCTAGTGAAACGCCAATCAAGCGCTGGATTGAGCCAGAGGAAGTAGCAGAGATTAGCCTTTTCTTAGCAAGTGGAAAAGCGAGCGCCATGCAAGGGCAAATTTTGACAATAGATGGTGGCTGGTCTTTGAAGTAGGAGGAGTTAGATGGAAATCAAAAAACATTTTGGAGTCTATGCTGTTTGCTTCGAAAACGGGAAGTTACTCTGCATTGAAAAAACGAGAGGCCCTTATCAACATCGTTATGATCTACCCGGAGGCAGTCAGCAACTTGGTGAAGGACTGACGGAAACGCTGATTAGAGAAGTGATGGAAGAGACAGGATTTACCCTTAGAAGCTACTCCAATCCTCGAATCTACGATGTTTTCGTCAGGGAAGAGTTATCAAATTTTATGGTTCACCATATCATGGCATTTTATGATATTGAGGTCAACGAGATGGAAGCTCAAGTCACGATTTCTGAAGCTGTGTCTGATGGTGCGAATGATTCACTCGGATATGTTTGGATGGATATTCAAGAGATCACAGAAGAAAATGCATCGCCATTAGTCTTGAAGGTCAAAGCAGAGTTATTAGGATTTCCAGAACTGGACAAGACTTCTTACATGAATTGGAAGGTGAATGATGAGAAACCAACTTGCCCTTAGTGGCGAAAAACTTGACGAAAAAGTTTATCCTCAGTTATTGCACCACGTCGGTATGATTCGTGGAGAATACTTACTGAGAGAGCTCAATCAAAATATCCTATTACCAAGTTGTCAGCAATTTATAAAAGATTATCTAGACACCATTTGCTCCTTGTACTCAGATGAAGAGGTTTGGTATCGTTTTTCAGAGTTAACAAATACAGAAGCTAATTGTTTAGAGGGGACTAAAGAGCATTTTGATGAAAATCATCCCTTGTTTGGTTATAGAGGAACTAGGCGCTTGCTGGCATGTCCTGATGAATTTCAGGCTGAAGCACATGTCGTTACAGAAGTTTATCAAACAAATCCCAATCTGTCTGTTATTTTTCCTTTTGTCAATGATGCCGACCAATTAAAACAAGCTATTACAGTATTACGTCAGCATGGTTTTACTGGAAAAGTCGGCACAATGATTGAATTACCGTCAGCTTATTTTGACTTGGACAGGATACTGGAAACTGGTATTTCAAAGATTGTAGTTGGAATGAATGATTTGACTTCTTTTGTTTTTGCGACTGTGAGAAACAGTCAATGGCATGATATGGAAAGTCCAATTATGTTAGATATGCTAAGACAGATGCTGGATAAAGCAAGTATGAAAAAGATTGACTTTGCTGTAGCAGGCTATCTGAATGCTTCTTTCATACAAAAAATGAATCAGATGGGTATCAAATGTATTATCCACTACAGTTCTATTCCAGAGATTTTTGATTTAGAGATTGACCATCCAGACCACCTCAAACGTGTAAAAGAAGAAAGTAAAAAATTACAAAGGAGCAACCCATGACACCGCAAGAAATGTGGAATGAATACAAGAAAATCAATCCCTCAATCGGAGATGAAATCGATGCCTGGGCTTTTGGAGTGGAAGCCGATCTCTTGGCAGACTTGGTTTTAAAAGGCGAAAAGACGGCAACTGCATCAGCCTATGATCTTTATGCAGTTGATAACGAACCCCTTCCGCGAGAAGGAACTTTTGATATCATTTTAGATAGCCAAGATCGAGCTGTCTGCATTGTCGAAATTACAAAGGTCTCCGTTCAGCCTTTTCATCAAGTTTCTGCTGACCATGCCTTTAAGGAAGGGGAAGGTGACAAATCCCTAGACTATTGGCGTCAGGTTCATGAAGACTGTTTCACCGAGTGGATGAGGGAGGCTGGGCTGGCTTTTACGCCTGACAGCAAGGTCGTTTTGGAAGAATTTCGCAAAGTCTACCCACTCTAGACTGTAGAAGAAAGAAAGTTTTGGAAATTACCGTCCAATCCTTTTTTCTCATGCAAAACATGATATAATAAGTTTGTTTGAAGAAGAGTAAAACTCTTAAACTTAGAATAGGAGAAAACTATGCAAGCAGTAGAACATTTTATTACGCAATTTGTTCCTGAACATTATGATTTATTTTTAGACTTGAGTCGTGAGACCAAGACCTTTTCTGGGAAGGTGACCATTACTGGTCAAGCACAGAGTGACCGTATTTCCCTTCACCAAAAAGACTTGGAAATCACTTCTGTAGAAGTTGCAGGTCAAGCTCGTCTATTTACAGTTGACCATGACAATGAAGCCCTTCATATCGAATTGGCTGAGGCTGGTCAAGTTGAATTGATTATTGCTTTTTCAGGGAAAATTACAGACAACATGACAGGGATTTACCCTTCTTATTACACAGTTGATGGTGTCAAGAAGGAAGTCTTGTCTACTCAGTTTGAGAGCCATTTTGCGCGCGAAGCCTTCCCGTGTGTGGATGAGCCTGAAGCCAAAGCAACTTTTGACCTTTCTCTACGTTTTGACCAAGCAGAAGGTGAAGTTGCCTTGTCAAACATGCCAGAAATTGATGTTGAAAACCGTAAGGAAACAGGCATCTGGAAGTTTGAGACAACACCTCGCATGTCTTCTTACTTGTTGGCCTTTGTAGCAGGTGATTTGCAAGGGGTGACCGCTAAAACTAAAAACGGTACCCTTGTAGGTGTCTACTCTACCAAAGCCCACCCACTATCTAATCTTGATTTCTCATTGGACATCGCCGTTCGCTCAATTGAGTTCTACGAAGATTATTACGGAGTTAAGTATCCAATTCCTCAATCTCTCCATATCGCCCTTCCTGACTTCTCAGCAGGTGCTATGGAAAACTGGGGTCTGGTGACCTACCGTGAAGTATACTTGGTTGTGGATGAGAACTCTACCTTTGCCAGTCGTCAACAGGTAGCCCTTGTCATTGCCCATGAGCTTGCTCACCAATGGTTTGGTAACCTCGTGACTATGAAATGGTGGGATGACCTCTGGCTCAATGAAAGCTTCGCAAACATGATGGAATACGTCTGTGTGGATGCCATCGAACCAAGTTGGAATATCTTTGAAGATTTCCAAACAGGTGGGGTTCCAGCTGCGCTTAAACGCGATGCGACGGATGGCGTGCAGTCTGTTCACGTCGAAGTCAAACACCCAGATGAAATTAATACGCTCTTTGATGGCGCTATCGTCTATGCCAAAGGAAGCCGTCTCATGCACATGCTTCGTCGCTGGCTCGGTGATGCGGATTTTGCTAAAGGCTTGCATGCTTACTTTGAAAAGCACCAGTACAGCAACACCATCGGTCGTGACCTTTGGAATGCCCTTGGTCAGGCATCAGGACGTGATGTCGCAGCCTTCATGGATTCTTGGTTGGAACAGCCTGGCTATCCAGTTCTCACTGTCAAAGTTGAAAATGATGTCTTGAAGATTTCACAAAAACAATTCTTTATCGGTGAGCATGAAGACAAGAACCGTCTCTGGGTGGTGCCACTTAACAGCAACTGGAAAGGTCTACCAGATACACTTGAAACTGAAAGTATCGAAATCCCTGGCTATGCTGCTCTTCTTGCTGAAAACGAAGGAGCACTTCGTCTCAACACTGAAAATACAGCCCACTACATTACAGACTATCAAGGAGACTTGTTAGAAGCTGTTCTTGCTGACTTAGAAACACTTGATAACACAAGCAAACTCCAAATCGTTCAAGAACGTCGTTTGCTTGCTGAAGCAGGGAACATTTCTTATGCAGACTTGCTTCCAGTCCTTGATAAACTTGCCAAGGAAGAGTCTTACCTTGTAGTTTCAGCTATATCTCAAGTGATTGCTGCCCTTGAGCGCTTTATTGATGAAGGAACGGATGCTGAAACAGCCTTCAAAGCACTGGTTGCTAAATTGGCTCGTCACAACTATGACCGTCTTGGTTTTGAAGCCAAAGATGGAGAATCAGATGAGGATGAATTGGTTCGTCAGTTGACCATTTCCATGATGATTCGCTCCAATGATGCAGAAGCTAGTCAAGTCGCTAGCCAAATCTTTGCAGCTCACAAGGAGAACCTTGCAGGACTTCCAGCAGCCATCCGTGCTCAAGTTCTCATCAATGAGATGAAACACCATGAGACCAAAGACTTGGTTGCAACTTATCTGGACCTCTACACTCATGCGACAGATGCGGTCTTCAAACGCCAGTTGGCTGCGGCTCTTGCCTACAGTACAGATGCTGACAATATCCAAACCTTGATTGGTTCATGGAAAGACAAATTTGTAGTGAAACCACAAGACCTTTCTTCATGGTACCTCCAATTCCTCGGACACCAAGCTACCCAAGAAACTGTTTGGGTTTGGGCGCGTGAAAACTGGGATTGGATTAAGGCAGCCCTTGGTGGAGATATGAGCTTTGATAGCTTTGTCATCTTCCCATCGCATATCTTTAAAACAGATCAACGTTTGGCAGAGTACAAAGAATTCTTTGAACCCCAACTCTCTGACCTCGCTCTTAGCCGTAATATCGGTATGGGAATCAAGGAAATTGCAGCGCGTGTTGACTTGATTCAGCGTGAGAAAGCGGCAGTAGAAACTGTTGTAGCTCAATATGCCAAAGCTTAATTCATTCGAAATGTAAATAAAAAACTCAACTTTCTATCTTAAAAGAAGAGGGAGTTGAGTTTTTTTTAAGGCAATTTTGGTATAATAATCATAACAAGGAGGAGTTTCTGATGATAAAAATCTTATTAGTAGAAGATGACCTGGGCCTGTCAAATTCAGTATTTGACTTTTTAGATGATTTTGCAGATGTCATGCAGGTCTTTGATGGAGAAGAAGGTCTCTACGAAGCTGAAAGTGGCGTCTATGACTTGATTTTGCTTGACCTGATGTTGCCTGAAAAAAATGGCTTCCAAGTTTTGAAAGAGTTGCGCGAAAAAGGAATTACGACACCAGTCCTTATCATGACTGCTAAGGAAAGTTTGGATGATAAGGGACATGGTTTTGAGTTGGGAGCGGATGACTACCTCACCAAACCTTTCTACTTAGAAGAACTTAAAATGCGGATTCAAGCCCTTCTCAAACGTTCAGGCAAGTTTAACGAAAATACCTTGACCTATGGGGATGTAGTCGTCAACCTTTCAACGAATGAAGTGAAGGTGGAAGACACGCCTGTGGAACTACTCGGAAAAGAGTTTGAGTTATTGGTTTACTTCCTTCAAAATCAAAATGTCATTCTTCCCAAAACACAGATTTTTGACCGCCTATGGGGATTTGATAGCGATACGACGATTTCCGTCGTAGAAGTCTATGTTTCAAAAGTTCGTAAGAAACTGAAGGGTACAGCTTTTGCTGAGAATCTTCAAACCTTGCGTAGTGTCGGGTATATTTTAAAAGATGTTCAATAAACTAAAAAAAACATGGTATGCAGATGATTTCAGCTATTTCATTCGAAACTTTGGAGTGTTCACCCTAATCTTCTCTGCTATGACCTTGATTATCCTCCAGGTCATGCACTCGAGTCTCTATACTTCTGTAGATGAAAAACTCCAAGCCCTTAGTGGCAGTCCCCAAGCGGTTATCCAGTTAGCCCTGAATCGGGCAACTGAGGAAGTCAAGGATATCGAACCTGCAACTGCGGATGCCAACAAGGCTGAAATCAAGCCCAATGTTAGCTCCAATACAGAAGTCTTGCTCTTTGACAAGGATTTTAATCAGCTCTTACTGGGCAATCGCTTTTTAGGATTGGATAAGATCAAGCTGGACAAGAAAGAGTTGAATCACATTCGTCAAATCCAAGTTGTCAATAGCTACGGTCAGGAAGAAACCTATCGGATGATTTTGATGGAAACCAATTTGTCTTCCGTCTCGAGTAACGTCAAGTATGCGGCGGTTTTAATCAATACCAGCCAGCTTGAGCAAATCAGCCAAAACCACGAGCATTTAATTGTTGTAGTTATGGCTAGTTTCTGGCTCCTGTCTTTAATTGCCAGTGTTTACCTAGCACGTGTCAGTGTCAAACCTTTGCTGGAAAGCATGCAAAAGCAGAAGTCCTTTGTTGAAAATGCGAGTCACGAACTGAGAACGCCCTTGGCTGTTTTACAAAATCGTTTAGAGACTCTCTTTCGAAAACCAGAAGCGACGATCATGGAATCCAGCGAAAGCATTGCTTCTAGTCTTGAAGAAGTTCGCAACATGCGTTTCCTCACGACAAATCTTCTCAATCTTGCACGTCGAGATGATGGAATCAAACCAGAAATAGCAGAAGTTTCTCCACAATTCTTTAAAACAACCTTTGCCAACTATGAGTTAATTGCTTCTGAAAATGATCGTATTTTTGAATATGAAAATCGGATTTATCGTTCCTTCATGACTGATCAGTTGCTCCTAAAACAGCTCATGACTATCTTGTTTGATAATGCTATCAAGTATACTGAAGAAGATGGAAAAATTGAGTTTGTGGTCCATGCTACGGATCGCCACCTCTATCTATCAGTAACGGATAACGGAATTGGGATCTCAGCTGCCGATAAGAAGAAAATCTTTGACCGCTTTTATCGTGTAGACAAGGCGAGAACCCGTCAGAAAGGTGGTTTTGGTCTAGGACTATCTTTGGCCAAGCAGATCGTAGATGCCTTACGAGGAACGATTACCGTTAAAGATAACAAACCTAGAGGAACGATTTTTGAAGTTAAAATTGCTATCCAATCTCCTCCCAAACGTAAGAATAAATAAAAAGACAGTTTTAAAACTGTCTTTTTTGTTAACTAGAAAAGAGGTTGGTAGTGGTACCAACCTTTATTTTGAAATTTTTCGTTTAATCATCTTTCGTTGGAGTTGGAGGAGTGTCAAGCTTGCCCCCATAGCAGCAACAAATGATAAAGCTGTGTTTAATTTTAAGGCTAAAAAGATAAAACTAAAAAACACCATAAAAATACAAAAACAAGCAATATTTACAAAAAATAAAATCTCTTTTAAATTGGAGCTAACAGGTGCTTCCAGTGTATAATCTTGATAAAGCGGAGTTTGATTCGATTTGGGAGTTTGTTCAAACTCATAAGCTTCTAATTTTCTTGCGGGCATGATTCTCTCCTTAACAGTACATAACTATTTTATCATTTTTTATGCAGAGAATTATTACAGAATTGTTACAAAACTACTAAAGTCTCTTATCATCTTCTAAGTCGCTCTTCTTGACACCCACTAGGGAAAGTGATAACATGGATGTTGCATTTGAAACAGATGACCTGACCTTCTCTATTCTAAATACACTGAGAAAGGAAGGGATAACTTATATAAATTGATAGCAAGCAATTGCTTTTCCTAAGATAATTTGTTGAGTTGCTATCGTGATACTTTGTAAAAGAGGTAGGAGTTGTTTTGAATGGATGATAAGACAGTGATGCTGTCTATTGGACTGGGTAGCATTTTGCTACCTCTGGGAAACGTTAAAGGAGATAAGCATGTATCTTGCTATCAAAGAAATATTACGAAATAAACTTCGATATAGTTTGATTCTCACTACCATTTTTCTTATCGCTTTCATGGTCTTTTTTATGACCAGTTTAGCTCTTGGTCTTGTACGTAACAACCGAGCCGCTATTGATAACTGGCAAGCGACGGGTGTGGTTTTATCTGACTATGCAAATGATAATTTGACAGCGTCTTTTATCCCTGAAAAGGACTACAAAGAGAAGAGTTCTAAAGAGGCTGCTCCCCTGGGCTATATGTTCGCTGTGACCAATCTAGTCGATGATAGTGAAAAGGTCAATGTTTCCATCTTTGCTCAAGAGTGGGACTCTTTTATCTCTCCTAGTTTGACGGAGGGTCGTTATCCTGAGGGAGATGATGAGGTTGTCGTGGATCAGTCCTATGAGAATTATGGGATTAGGCTAGGTGATGCCATTCAGCTCAATGGAAGCGAGACAAGTTACAAGATTGTAGGCCTGACTCAAGGAAATAAATTTTTCGCCGAGCCAGTTGTCTTTACGAGCCTGACGACTTATTGGACCTTACAAGGAACCTTGAAAGCCAATCGTTCCATCTCTGCTTTGGTATTGAAAAATGATATAGAAGTGGCTGGCGATGGACTGAAACAGATTTCTATTCCAAAAATGATATCGAAAATTCCTGGTTATACACCTGAGGTTAATGTATTTTCAGGGATGATTCTCGCTATGATTGTTATCACAGGCTTGATTGTGGGGATTTTTATTTATATCATTACCATCCAAAAACTAGGACTATATGGAATAATGCGGGCTCAGGGAATACAGATCAAAACCATTGTGTGGTCTCTTTTCTGTCAAATCTTCCTCCTAGCTGGTATGGGAATTACTTTAGCCTTGCTGGCTATTGGTGGAGTGATTTTAGTCTTACCAGCTACCTTCTTTTTCTACCCAAGTTGGATAGCCTACACTATCCTAAGCTTGGTGATTTGCTTGATGGCCCTTTTAGGTGGTGTCATTTCACTTCCACGCTTGCTAAAGGTGGACCCGATTACTGCGATTGCAGAGTGATAAGGAGAATAGTATGACAGCATTGATTGAAATGACTCAAGTGACAAAAACCTACGGGGAAGGAAAGATGAAAGTCGTAGCCCTGCATGAGACGAATTTTCAGCTAAATGCAGGAGAGTTCGTGGCTATCGTTGGGCCTTCAGGTTCTGGAAAGACGACCTTTCTAACAACTCTAGGACAACTACAAGAAGCATCAAGTGGAAAGATTCTAGTCAAGGGGAAGGAAACAGGCGGTTTGACGGAGAAGGAAAAAACAGATCTCCGTTTTAGAGAGTTTGGGTTCATTCTCCAGGCTTCAAACTTAATTCCTTTTCTAACGGTCAAGGAACAGCTGGATTTGATAGACAGACTAGATAAGGGAAAAAATAGTAAAAGTGACCGAAAAGAGCTGTTTGAGTTGTTGGATTTGGAAAAAGTAAAAGATCATTATCCAAAGGCCCTATCGGGTGGCGAACGTCAACGTGCGGCGATTGCTAGAGCGCTCTATAACAATCCAAGTATTGTGCTTGCAGATGAGCCGACAGCCAGTCTAGACACCCAGCGTGCCTACCAAGTAACGGAGATGCTGGCTGCCATTGCTCATGAACAAGGTAGAGGAGTTGTCATGATTACGCATGATACTCGCCTTCTTGATAAGGTTGACCGTATTTATGTCATGAATGATGGCCACCTAGTTGAAAAAACACATGCATAAAAAAGAGAGTGGACGGTGCTGGTTACTGTTCACTTTTTGATTGCAAACTTTAAAAAATGACTTTGACTTTTTATAAAACTCCTTGTATTCATAGCTGATTTTTGAGAATTGTGGTATAATTTTCCTTATGGAAAAGATTATCATTACAGCAACTGCTGAAAGTATTGAACAAGTTGAACAACTACTCGAAGCTGGCGTAGATCGTATCTATGTTGGTGAGAAAGATTTTGGCCTTCGTCTGCCAACAACCTTTAGTTATGAAGAGTTGCGCACCATCGCTAAGCTCGTTCATGATGCGGGTAAGGAATTAATAGTTGCAGTCAACGCCCTCATGCACCAAGATATGATGGACCGTATCAAGCCCTTCCTAGACTTCTTGGAAGAAATCAAGACAGACTATATCACTGTTGGAGATGCAGGTGTCTTTTACGTGGTAAACCGTGATGGCTATTCCTTTAAGACTATCTACGATGCTTCAACCATGGTGACGAGTAGCCGTCAGATTAACTTCTGGGGTCAAAAGGCTGGCGCATCTGAGGCGGTTTTGGCGCGCGAAATTCCATCGGCTGAACTCTTCAAAATGCCAGAGATTTTGGAAATTCCTGCTGAAGTATTGGTTTACGGGGCTAGTGTCATTCATCATTCTAAGCGTCCGCTTTTACAAAACTATTATAACTTTACACATATCGATGATGAAAAGACGCGTAAGCGTGACCTCTTCTTGGCAGAACCGAGTGACCCAGAAAGCCATTATTCCATCTTTGAAGATAATCATGGTACCCATATCTTTGCTAACAATGACCTTGATTTGATGACCAAATTGACAGAATTGGTAGAGCATGGTTTCACTCACTGGAAGCTAGAGGGGCTCTATACACCTGGTCAGAATTTTGTAGAAATTGCAAAACTCTTTATTCAAGCGCGTAGCTTGATCCAAGAGGGGAATTTCAGCCATGATCAAGCCTTCTTGTTAGATGAGGAAGTGCGCAAGTTACACCCTAAAAACCGTTTCCTCGATACAGGATTCTATGATTACGATCCTGATATGGTTAAATAGGACATAAAAACCCGAAATAAAAATGTTCGGGTTTTTCCAGTGTATCCATGAAATAAAAACGGATACATGTTATAATAAAAATAGCTCTTTAATGGAGGTGTTTGAGTGGAAAATCTGAAGAAAATGGCAGGTATCAAGGCTGCTGAGTTTGTCAAGGATGGCATGGTAGTCGGACTCGGTACTGGATCAACTGCCTACTATTTCGTAGAAGAAATCGGTCGTCGGATTAAGGAAGAAGGTTTGCAGATTACTGCTGTAACGACTTCCAGTGTTACTAGTAAACAGGCCGAAGGTCTTAATATCCCGCTCAAGTCGATTGATCAAGTGGACTTTGTCGATGTGACGGTTGATGGGGCGGATGAAGTAGATAGCCAGTTCAACGGGATCAAAGGTGGTGGTGGTGCCCTTCTCATGGAGAAGGTTGTGGCAACGCCCTCAAAAGAATACATTTGGGTAGTAGATGAAAGCAAACTGGTAGAGAAACTAGGTGCTTTTAAATTGCCAGTAGAAGTGGTTCAGTATGGTGCAGAACAGGTCTTTCGTCGGTTTGAGCGAGCTGGCTATAAACCAAGTTTTCGTGAAAAAGATGGCCAACCTTTTGTGACCGATATGCAGAACTTTATCATTGACCTAGCCTTGGATGTCATTGAAGATCCGATTACTTTCGGACAAGAATTGGACCATGTCGTTGGTGTCGTAGAGCATGGCTTGTTCAACCAAATGGTGGATAAGGTCATCGTAGCGGGACGAGACGGGGTTCAGATTTTAACTTCAACAAAAGCAAACTAATCAACATAATAAGGAGATACTCTATGTCAAAATTTAATCGTATTCACTTGGTGGTACTGGATTCTGTGGGAATCGGTGCTGCGCCAGATGCCAATAACTTTGTCAATGCAGGGGTTCCAGACGGAGCTTCTGACACACTGGGACACATTTCAAAAACAGTTGGTTTGAATGTGTCAAACATGGCTAAAATCGGTCTAGGAAATATTCCTCGCGAAACGCCTCTAAAGACTGTACCAGCTGAAAGCAATCCAACAGGTTATGCAACAAAATTGGAAGAAGTTTCCCTTGGTAAGGATACCATGACTGGTCACTGGGAAATCATGGGACTCAACATTACCGAGCCTTTCGATACTTTCTGGAACGGATTCCCAGAAGAAATTTTGACAAAAATCGAAGAATTTTCAGGGCGCAAGGTCATTCGTGAAGCCAACAAACCTTATTCAGGAACAGCTGTTATCGATGATTTTGGACCACGTCAGATGGAAACTGGGGAGTTGATTATCTATACTTCAGCTGACCCTGTTTTGCAAATTGCTGCCCACGAAGACATTATTCCTTTGGATGAATTGTACCGTATCTGTGAATACGCTCGTTCAATTACCCTTGAGCGTCCTGCCCTTTTAGGTCGTATCATTGCCCGTCCATATGTTGGTGAGCCTGGTAACTTCACTCGTACAGCAAATCGTCGTGACTTGGCAGTATCTCCATTTGCTCCGACTGTTTTGGATAAATTGAATGAAGCTGGTATCGATACTTACGCTGTTGGTAAAATCAACGATATCTTTAATGGCGCTGGTATCAATCATGACATGGGCCACAACAAGTCAAACAGCCACGGAATTGATACATTATTGAAGACCATGGGACTTGCTGAGTTTGAAAAAGGATTCTCCTTCACAAACTTGGTAGACTTTGATGCCCTTTACGGTCACCGCCGCAATGCTCACGGTTACCGTGATTGCTTGCATGAGTTTGATGAACGCTTACCTGAAATTATCGCTGCCATGAGAGAAAATGATCTTCTCTTGATTACTGCGGACCACGGAAATGACCCAACCTATGCAGGAACAGACCACACTCGTGAATATATTCCACTTTTAGCTTACAGCCCTAGCTTTAAGGGAAATGGTATCATTCCAGTTGGACATTTTGCAGATATCTCAGCGACAGTTGCGGATAACTTTGGTGTTGAAACTGCCATGATTGGGGAAAGTTTCTTAGATAAATTGGTATAAGATGACGCGATATGCTTTACTGGTTAGGGGCATTAATGTCGGTGGGAAAAATAAGGTTGTCATGGCGCAACTTCGTCAAGAATTGACAGAGTTGGGAGTGGAAAAGGTTGAAACCTACATCAACAGTGGCAATATTTTCTTTACTTCGACAGATCCCAAAGCCCAATTGGTTGAAAAGTTAGAAACTTTCTTTGCAGTCCATTATCCATTTATTCAGAGCTTTTCGCTACTGAGTCTTGAGGACTTTGAAGCGGAACTTGAAAATCTGCCTGAATGGTGGACCAAAGATTTGGCACGAAAGGATGTCCTCTTTTACACGGAGGGCTTGGATGTTGCTCAGGTCATTGAGAAAGTTGAAAGTTTGGAACTGAAAGATGAAGTGGTTCATTTTGGAAGACTTGGGATTTTTTGGGGGAAATTCTCTGAAGAATCCTACTATGCAACTGCCTATCACAAGCACTTGCTCAAGATGCCTTTTTATCGCAACATCACCATTCGCAACGCAAAAACCTTTGATAAAATTGGTCAAATGCTAAAAAATAATAAAGGAGACACATAATGACATTTTTAGATAAGATCCAAGAAACAGCTGCTTTTCTGAAAGATAAAGGAATCCAAGAGCCTGAGTTCGGTCTAATCCTTGGATCAGGTCTTGGAGAATTGGCAGAAGAAATTGAAAATCCAGTTGTAGTAGACTATGCAGATATTCCAAACTGGGGCCGTTCGACAGTAGTCGGTCACGCTGGTAAATTGGTATATGGAGAACTTGCAGGTCGCAAGGTCTTGGCTCTTCAAGGTCGTTTCCATTTCTACGAAGGAAATCCTCTGGAAGTCGTGACTTTCCCAGTACGTGTGATGAAAGTTCTCGGATGCGAAGGTGTCATTGTAACCAATGCTGCAGGAGGTATTGGTTATGGTCCTGGTACTTTGATGGCTATCTCAGACCATATCAACTTTACGGGTCAAAATCCGTTGATGGGTGAAAACTTGGATGATTTCGGTCCTCGTTTCCCTGATATGTCTAAAGCTTACACACCTGAATACCGTGCTGTAGCTCATCAAGTAGCTAAAAAACTTGGTATCAAGCTTGATGAAGGTGTCTATATCGGTGTAACTGGTCCAACTTATGAAACACCAGCAGAGATTCGTGCCTATAAGACCCTTGGAGCAGATGCAGTTGGTATGTCTACTGTTCCTGAAGTTATCGTGGCAGCCCACTCTGGCTTGAAAGTTCTAGGAATTTCATGTATTACTAACTTTGCGGCTGGTTTCCAAGAAGAACTCAACCACGAAGAAGTTGTGGAAGTGACAGAGCGTGTTAAAGGCGACTTCAAAGGCTTGGTTAAAGCTATTCTTGGTGAATTGTAGTGGCATGAGAGTTCACTTTATTTTACATGAGACCTTTGAAGTTCCAGGTGCTTATCTAAAATGGGCTCTGGAACGAGGTCATCACATTACATCAACAAAGGTTTATGAAAAAGAACCTCTTCCTGAAACAATTGACGGGATTGATTTTCTGATTGTCATGGGTGGTCCTCAATCACCTGATGAGGATAGAGAAAACTTCCCATACTATGATCCAAAGGCTGAGATTGCTTTTATGAAAGAAGCGATTGCTGTAGATATTTATATTGTTGGTGTCTGTCTTGGTGCGCAACTCCTATCTGTTGCCTATGGTGCGAAGTATGAACATAGTCCAGAGCGCGAGATCGGCGTTTATCCTGTGACATTGACGATGCAAGGTCTAACAGATCCTCATGTCAGCTTGTTCGGAAAAAACTTAGAAACCGGCCACTGGCACGGTGATATGCCAGGGCTGACAGAGGATGCTGTTGTTCTTGCGACGAGTCAAGGTTGTCCACGTCAGATTATTCGCTTCAGTTCGAAACATTATGCCTTTCAGGCTCATTTGGAATTTGATCCCGAAGCAGTAGAACTCTTAATCACTGCGGATGGTGAGGAGCAATTAAGAGAGCAAAGTGAAAAGTTATCTTTTGTTCAAACACCAGAAGAATTACGTGGAAACGATTACTCTGAAATGAATGCAAAACTGTATGCATTTTTAGATTCGTTGGTGAACTAGGAACTACAGAAAGGCAGGATTCCAACTTTGGAAGAGAACTTGGAATCATCTTACTATGAAATCAAAAGGTGTAGTAAGTATTTAATACTACCCCTCTTTAAACTTTATATAATATATAAAAAGAAAGGTAGAGCGAGATGTTCAGATTTGAACACGAGCGGAAAACTTTTCATAACAATAAAAGAAAGGATGGGTAAACTGTATTCACTGAACTGAATACGGGCGGAGAACTGTGTAAAAAAGATAAACTGTCTAGCATCTGCGATGCGTCGTCAGTTTCCTATTTTTACTTTGTTCTCTGTCGCCCTTTATATCTTAACTATGTCTATCCATATTGCTGCTAAGCAGGGTGAAATTGCTGATAAAATTCTTCTTCCGGGGGATCCTCTTCGTGCTAAGTTTATTGCGGAAAAATTCCTTGAAGATGCTGTTTGTTTTAACGAAGTGCGTAATATGTTTGGTTACACTGGTACTTATAAGGGTCACCGTGTATCTGTCATGGGAACTGGGATGGGGATGCCGTCCATTTCGATTTATGCGCGTGAGTTGATTGTGGACTACGGTGTGAAAAAATTGATCCGTGTCGGAACTGCTGGTTCCTTGAATGAGGATGTTCACGTTCGTGAATTGGTCTTGGCGCAAGCAGCTGCGACTAACTCAAACATCATCCGAAACGACTGGCCACAGTATGATTTTCCACAAATCGCTAGCTTTGATTTACTAGATAAGGCCTACCATATCGCCAAAGAACTCGGTATGACTACCCACGTTGGGAACGTTTTGTCGTCAGATGTCTTTTACTCAAACTACTTTGAAAAGAACATCAAGCTTGGTAAATGGGGAGTTAAGGCTGTGGAAATGGAAGCAGCAGCCCTTTACTATCTTGCTGCCCAACACCACGTCGATGCACTAGCTATTATGACTATTTCTGATAGCTTGGTCAATCCTGATGAAGACACTACTGCAGAAGAACGCCAAAATACCTTCACTGATATGATGAAGGTTGGATTGGAAACCTTGATTGCAGAGTAATCAAAGAATAGATTTTCAATTACATTAGTTACAAGAACTGTTGTAAGTGATTTATTTTCAATATCTAAGCAACGATAAAGAAAGAGTTGAAAATCCAACTATTGATTTTCAACTTTTTTAGAACCCAGCTTAAGGAGAAATGTGATGGATAAAATTGAACAATTACAAGACTTGATAGATCAAAGCCAACAGATTGTTTTCTTTGGAGGGGCAGGAGTGTCAACCGAGTCTAATATCCCAGATTTTCGTAGTTCAGATGGTGTTTATAGTCAACAGTTAGGCCGTCATTTTACGGCAGAGCAACTCGTTTCTCGGACTATGTTTGAGCGCTATCCAGAAGATTTTTTTGACTTCTATAAAAAATACCTGATTTATCCAGAAGCAAAGCCTAATGCTGCTCACACTTATCTGGCTGCTTTGGAAAAGACAGGTAAGCTAAAGGCTGTTGTGACACAAAATATCGATAGTCTTCATGAAATGGCTGGCTCCCAAAAGGTCTTTAAATTGCATGGGAGTGCGGACCGCAATTACTGCCTAGGTTGTCAACGTTTCTATAACTTAACTGGTTTTCTGGCCCTCGAGGGACCTGTTCCCCACTGCCTAGACTGTGGCAAGGTGATCAAGCCCGACGTGACCTTGTATGAAGAATCGCTTGACATGGATGTCTTTAGCCAGGCTGCACAAGCTATTCGGCAAGCTGACTTGCTGATTATTGGTGGGACTTCCTTAGTTGTTTATCCTGCAGCTAGCCTAGTAAACTATTTTTCTGGGACAAATCTGGTCGTTATCAATAAAACAAGTACTCCACAAGACAGCCAAACTACATTGGTCATTGAAGGCAAGATAGGAGAAGTATTTTCGAAATTGAGACAATAAAAGAATTTTAGAAGATAGCAACAAAACCTTGTTACTTGAAAGAGAAAACTATCTCATTTATTGACCACAATCTCGCTCTTTAAGAGTTATTAAAAACTGGCTGAGAAAATCAAAACACCTTCACCGATATGATGAAGGTTGGTTTGGAAACCTTGATTGCAGAGTAAAATGTAAAAGAAAATCCTGATTTCAAGTGGAATCAGGATTTTTTCATAGATGCGATTTTTTCTGGGTCTGGTGTAACTCGGAGGGTCTTTTGTCCAGTATAAGTAACAAAACCGGGTTTGCCACCTGTTGGTTTGTTGAGTTTTTTGACTTCTATCATATCAACCTGCACCAGATTTGACAGACGTCCCTTGGAGAAGTAGGCAGCTAGCTCCGCTGCATCTGTCTTAACTTCGTCAGAAGGATTAAGATTTCCTGAGATGACGACGTGGCTTCCTGGAATGTCCTTGGCGTGGAACCAAAGTTCTTCCTTGCGAGCCATTTTAAAGGTTAGTTCCTCATTTTGTAGATTGTTTCGACCAACATAGATGATGGTTTTCCCATCGCTCGCCAGATACTGTTCCGGTTTTTTACGTTTCTGGATTTTTTCTCGCTGGCGTCTTCTAATAAAGCCTGTTTGGATTAATTCTTCACGGATTTCAGCGATTTCTTCCAGTCCAGCTTGGTTGAGGACGGTCTCGACACTTTCCAGATAGAGAATGGTTGACTTTGTTTCTTCAATCAACTCAGTAAGGTATTTGACAGCTTCTTTGAGTTTCTGGTAGCGTTTAAAATAGCGTTGAGCATTCTGGCTGGGAGTCAAGGCCTTATCCAGCGCAATGGTGATAGGTTGATTGGTGTAGTAGTTGTCTAAGATAACCTGGTCTTGGTCATTAGGTACTTGGTGGAGGAAGGTTGTCAGCAATTCACCCTTTTGGCGAAATTCCTCAGCATTGTCTGTTGCCAGTAATTCTTTTTCTTGTTTTTTTAGCTTATGTCGATTTTTCTGAAGTTCATTTTCAACACGACGAATGAGTTCGCTGGCTTGCTGTTTGACACGGTCGCGTTCAGCCTTGTCCCTATAGTAGGTGTCCAAGAGCTCTGAAAGGTTGGTAAAAGGCTCTCCTACACGATTCGCAAAAGGAACTGGGCTTAAAGAAGTCTCTGTCAAAAATGGTTTGCTTGCTTGACTGAAAAAGTTACGGAAATTGGAAAGTTTTTCACTAACCAGTATGCTTTCCAATTCATTTGCCGTATCGCGTCCTAGACCTTGAAAGAGACTTTGAAGATTTTTAGCTGTTAATTCCCGTGTTTGCAGGATTTCAAAGAGCTTTTCATCCTTGACAGTAAAAGGATTGAGAGCATCCGTACTAGGTGGAGCGATATAGGTCGATCCAGGAAGCAAGGTGCGGTAGCTATTTTGTGAAAAGCCGACGTGTTTGATGACTTCGAGAATTTTATGACAGCTTTTATCAACCAGTAGAATGTTACTGTGTTTTCCCATGATTTCGATAATTAAGGTAGCCTGGATATGATCCCCAATTTCGTTTTTATTGGAAACGGTAATTTCCACAATACGGTCATTTTCAATCTGCTCAATCGACTCAATCATAGCACCCTGCAAATACTTTCTCAAAACCATGATAAAAGTAGAAGGTTGGGCTGGATTTTCAAAGGTCGTTTGGGTCAGCTGGATGCGTCCAAAAACGGGATGGGCAGAAAGGAGCAGGCGATGGCTTTGGCGATTGCTGCGGATTTGCAAGACCAACTCTTGTTCAAAAGGCTGATTGATTTTCTGAATGCGACCATTGACCAACTCGCTTCGCAATTCCTCAACCATGTGGTGTAAAAAAAATCCGTCAAATGACATCGTTCTCTCCTTGTGATTGTATTCCATAGTATTATATCAAAAAGGTAGAATAAAATCATGGAAATGTGGTATAATAAAGCCAAGTAAAGAGAATCGAGAAGTACATGTATATTGAAATGGTAGATGAAACTGGTCAAGTTTCACAAGAAATCTTGCACCAAACCCAAGAAATTTTGGAATTTGCAGCCCAAAAAATAGGAAAAGAAGACAAGGAGATGGCAGTTACTTTTGTGACCAACGAGCGTAGCCACGAACTCAATCTCGAGTACCGTGATACCGATCGTCCGACAGATGTCATCAGCCTTGAGTATAAGCCAGAGTTGAACATTGCCTTTGACGAAGAGGATTTGCTGGAAAATCCTGAATTAGCAGAGATGATGTCCGAGTTTGATGCCTATATCGGGGAACTGTTCATCTCTATCGATAAAGCTCATGAGCAGGCTGAGGAATACGGTCACAGCTTTGAGCGTGAGATGGGCTTCTTGGCAGTACACGGCTTTTTACATATCAACGGTTACGATCACTACACTCCGGAAGAAGAAGCGGAGATGTTCGGTTTACAAGAAGAAATTTTGACAGCCTATGGACTCACAAGACAATAAACGAAAATGGAAAAATCGTGACCTGGTATCTAGTTTAGAATTTGCTCTTACAGGAATTCTGACTGCTTTCAAGGAAGAACGTAATATGCGAAAACATGCAGTGACGGCTCTAGTAGTCATCCTTGCAGGTTTTGTTTTTCAGGTGTCACGAATTGAATGGCTCTTTCTCCTAATGAGCATTTTCTTGGTAGTAGCCTTTGAAATTATTAACTCTGCTATTGAAAATGTGGTGGATTTAGCCAGTCACTATCACTTTTCTATGTTGGCAAAGAAAGCCAAGGATATGGCAGCAGGTGCCGTGCTAGTGGTCTCTCTTTTTGCTGCAGTGACAGGTGCACTTATCTTTCTCCCACGCATTTGGGATATACTATTTTAAACAATAAGAGGAAATTATGACATTTAAATCAGGCTTTGTAGCCATTTTAGGACGTCCCAATGTTGGGAAGTCAACCTTTTTGAATCACGTCATGGGGCAAAAGATTGCCATTATGAGTGACAAGGCGCAGACAACGCGCAATAAAATCATGGGGATTTACACCACAGATAAGGAGCAAATCGTCTTTATCGACACGCCGGGGATTCACAAGCCTAAGACGGCTCTTGGAGATTTTATGGTGGAATCTGCCTACAGTACTCTGCGTGAAGTGGATACTGTTCTATTCATGGTACCAGCTGATGAGCCACGTGGTAAGGGCGACGATATGATTATCGAGCGTCTCAAGGCTGCCAAGGTTCCTGTTATTCTGGTGGTGAATAAGATTGACAAGGTCCATCCAGACCAGCTTTTGGCTCAGATTGATGACTTCCGTAACCAGATGGACTTTAAAGAAATTGTTCCTATCTCAGCCCTTCAGGGAAATAACGTTTCTCGTCTAATTGAAATCCTTAGTGAAAATCTTGAGGAAGGTTTCCAGTATTTTCCATCTGATCAAATCACAGACCATCCTGAGCGTTTCTTGGTTTCAGAAATGATTCGTGAGAAGGTTCTTCATTTGACACGTGAAGAGATTCCACACTCAGTCGCAGTAGTGGTCGACTCTATGAAGCGTGATGAAGAGACAGACAAGGTCCATATCCGTGCAACCATCATGGTCGAGCGTGATAGTCAAAAAGGCATTATCATCGGAAAAGGTGGGGCTATGCTCAAGAAAATCGGGACTATGGCCCGTCGTGATATCGAACTCATGCTAGGGGATAAGGTTTTCCTAGAAACTTGGGTCAAGGTCAAGAAAAACTGGCGTGATAAAAAGCTAGATTTGGCTGACTTTGGCTATAATGAAAAAGAATACTAAAAAACTCTTTTAAAAGAGTTTTTTAATGTAAACAAAAAATAGAGAGAAGGCAATCACAATGTCAGAGCAGTTAATTCAAAATAGTATTTATTCGACACCAGTAATATTTGATAAATATGAATGTTATAGTATTGGTGCAACAACCGTTAATAATTTGATGAAATCAAATATTATTAAGAATGTAAATCTAAAGAGAAGTCTTGGGAATAAAAAACCAGATGTTTTAATTCTAGATGATAATAAGAATGTAATTATCTATGTTGAGCAAAAGATACCAAGTAAATTTAAGAGTGCTAAGGATATTGAAGGTGCGATTAAACAAGAGATAGATGTCGCTAAAGCTTTGGGTGCACTTATTTATATTGTAAGCGACGGTGATTCTTTTATCTGGGTTAATCCTAAAACTGGGGAAAAGATTTTAGATGAGAATGGAAATGAAATTAATTTAGCAATAAAGCCAAAAGAAAATGGCAAACAAATTGTCAAGTTCATTAATGATATTTCATTATCTATTTCTGAAACAAATAATCAGATATTGAAAAAGGAATTTTTGGATCCTACTGATTTAGCTCAAAAGATTAATAGAATTTTAAAAAATTTAACTTTTGCATCAGCAAAGATGTCTTTATATACTTTTGTTGAGTTGTTTCTCTTTAAATATTTATCAGATATTGGTGTTTTAAATGGACAAAATAGTTTTGAATACATTGTTTCTTTATATGAAAATGAAGGATATTCTACCGCCTATGTTTTAGGGAAATACCTAGAAGATGCTAGAGAGACAATGGTTAAATTATTTCCAAAAGGTATGGATGGGACAAGCATTATCAATGGTAAAGTTTTTCATATTGAAAGAGATGAACAAAACGAATTTGTCAGCGTAGATAATACGGATACAGTATTTAAATCTGTTATTTTGGAATTTGAAAAATATGATAAAAAATATGGAAAATTCTTAAATATAAGTAAAGACTTCAAGTCAAAACTGTTTGAAACTTTTATGAAAAATAGTGATGACAAGAGTGATATGGGGCAGTTTTTTACACCATTAAAAATAGTAGACGAAATGGTTTCTATGGTAGATATTTTTGAGGGAATGACTATTTGCGATCCTGCTTGTGGTGTTGGAAAGTTTTTACTTGAAGCAGTTGAAAAACGTATAGAAGATAGTTATAGCTACTCTAAAGGAAAGTTAACTTCTAAAATTCGATTTTTTGGCTATGACAAGATGATGTCTGACAAAGACGATATCACAATTATTCTTGCTAAAGCTAATACGTTAATTTATTTTTCTGAATTATTTCAGCAAAATAATAGTTTTAAAGACGTGCGAACAATTGCGAAAACACTATTAAACGAATCGTTTTACATACATAAGAGCAAGTTGGGTACTCTGGAAAATCTGGAAGAAAATAGATACGACTTAATTTTAGCAAACCCTCCTTATTATCAAAGTAAAGAAATGTCAGAGATGGCTAAAGCTACAGATATTTATAAGTATGGTGGTAGTGGTGTTGAAGCTCTCTTCTTAGAGTGGATTATGCGTTCTGTAAAACATAGTGGTGTAGCCAATATTGTTTTACCGGATGGTATTTTTTCTAATCATGCAAATAAAAGGTTAAAAGAAAAGTTAAAAGAACTCTTTTTTATTGACGCTTTGATTTCTTTACCAGTCAACGCTTTTTTCAACACACCTAAAAAAACCTACATTTTGACCATTCGTAAGAAGACAGAAAATCAGATCGAAAATAATATCGTCCAAGATTATCCTGTTTTCACCTACATTGCAGGTAGTATTGGTGAAACCTTAGATGTTTATCGATTTGATTCTGAAGAAAATGACTTAAAGCAAGCTGTCATCAAGTATAATCATTACCGCCGCTCTCAAGATAGAAATAATCTACAAGAACCGATTAAATCCCATCTTTTAAATGACTCTAGATTAAAATTACTTCCAATTGAGGAATTGGATAGTAAGAAGAGTTGGATTATTGAAAATTGGTGGTCTGAGGAAGAAAAGATTGCTATTGGTCTAAAAAAAGAAAAACAAGTCGTTTCGATTGATGAGTTCCAAGCAATGATTGATGATATGATTTCTCTAATGCAGGATTTCAAGGAGGAGTTGGAATGGTTGAAGTAAGAAGCAAGCGTGTAACACTTTCTGAACTATTTACCAATAAAAGAGGAAATAGTAGGTATACGAAAGCTTATGTTAATAAAAATACTGGTGATTTTGAAGTTTACACTGGTTCAACTAAAACTTCCTTTGGATTTATAGATACATATGAATATGAGACGCCTCATTTAACCTATACAACAGATGGTGAGTATGCTGGAACTCTGGATGTTTTACAAGGTAAATACAATGTTGGGGGACACAGAGCTATTTTAATAAGCAAAGTGGATAATCTATCCTTATCTTATTGCAAATATGTTTTTCAAAGTATATTCTATAATTCTGTAAGACGTGGTGATGTTCCATCATTAGCTTGGTCACAAATCAAAGATATAAGAGTTAGTATTCCTGTTAATGAAGATGGAGAATTTGACCTTAAAAAACAAGAAGAGATTGTCAGAAAGTTTGAAATAATTGAAGCACGCAAAGCAGAATTGTCTGAAAAGATTCAAACAATCAAGTCTGTAGAGGTGGATATTATTTCAGGAGATAATGATAAGACTACCTCAATAAAAGTTGCAGAGTTATTTGACTTAACCTTCTCAACAAATTCTTCCAAATTTACAAAAACATTTGTAAAAGAAAATTCAGGTGATATACCAGTTTATGGTGCTAGTAGTGATAATTTACCAAGTTATGGTTATGTGAAAGATAATGCTGTAATTGTGGACAAAGATGGAAAACGTGAATTTCCTGTTCGCTATTTTGAAAACTGCTTGACTTACAATATAGATGGTCTTGCAGGCTATATTTTTTATCACGAGGGTCGCTTTAGTTTAAGTGAAAAAGTACGCCCGTTAGTTATAAGAGAAGAATATGCGAGTGAGGTTAACCCTTTATACTTGAAACAAGTTTTAGAACCAATTTTTCGTTCCCATGTTAAAGGGAGAAAAGGAGAAAGTGGTAAAAATGAATATACGAAGCTAAATACTTCTATGATAGAAAATTTAGAGGTCGTGCTTCCTCTTACCTCTTCAGGAAAAATTGATCTTGAAAAGCAAAATCAGATTGTACAAAATTCTCAAACAATCCTTGAAATGAAAAAAAATATTGAGAAGCAAGGATATCAGTTTATTCAATCGAATCTGGACTTTAATTCGAACGGTGTTCCATATATATATATATATATAACCTTGGCTGAATTGTTTGATTTGAAACGTGGTTTTAGTAAATATACGAAAAAATATTGCTTGGATAACAAGGGGAAGTATCCGGTCTACTCAGCTAATAATTCTGTTCCTCTTGGCTACCGAAATGATTTTGATTTTGATGGTTGTTATGCTACAATCTCTGTCAATGGTATAGCTGGAAAGATAACTATAATAAATAATAAGTTTTCTTTGAATGCTGATAGAATGATTTTAATTCCTAAACAGGAAAAAATAAACATTGATTATATTGCTTATATTTTAGAACCTCTTTTAAGACAACAGGTTAAGGGAAGAAGTGGTGAAAATGGTAGAAATGAATATACCAAAATAGAAAGAAATATAATTTTGGATACTAAAATTCCTGTTCCTTTTAATAGATTTGGTGAAATTGATTTAGAGATACAAAAGGATATAGTAGAAAAAAATTATAAAATAAGAAATATAAAAAACATCCTAGGAGAAGAAGTTGAAAAATTATTGCCAATTGAATTGAAATTTTAAGAAGGAGGACTTATGCCTGAATTACCAGAGGTTGAAACGGTTCGTCGTGGCTTAGAAAAATTGATTTTAGGAAAGAAAATTTCTAATATAGAGATTGCTTATTCTAAGATGGTTAAGACAGATTTGGACGAGTTTCAAAAAGAAGTGCCTGGCCAAGTGATTGAGTCCATGGGACGCCGTGGGAAATATTTGCTTTTTTACCTGACAAACAAGATTTTGATTTCTCATCTGCGAATGGAAGGAAAGTATTTTTACTATCCAGACCAGGTTCCTGAATGCAAACACGCCCATGTTTTCATTGAGTTCGAAGATGGAGGAACGCTTGTATATGAGGACGTACGCAAGTTTGGTACAATGGAACTGTTGGTACCCGACCTATTGGACGCCTACTTTGTTTCTAAAAAACTAGGGCCTGAGCCAAGAGAGCAGGACTTTGATTTGCAGGTCTTTCAAGCTGCCCTAGCCAAGTCTAAAAAGCCTATCAAATCCCATCTCCTAGACCAAACCTTGGTAGCTGGCCTTGGCAATATCTATGTGGATGAGGTCCTCTGGCGAGCTCAGGTTCATCCATCTAGACCTTCCCAGACTTTGACGGCAGAAGAAGCGTCAGCTATTCATGACCAGACCATTGCTGTTTTGGGACAGGCAGTCGAAAAGGGCGGTTCCACCATTAGAACCTATACAAATGCCTTTGGGGAAGACGGAACCATGCAGGACTTCCATCAGGTCTATGATAAGACTGGACAAGCATGTTCGCGCTGTGGGACAGTGATTGAGAAATTCCAGCTCGGTGGACGAGGAACTCATTTTTGTCCTCAGTGTCAAAGGAGGGGCTGATGGGAAAAATTATCGGAATCACAGGAGGAATTGCCTCAGGTAAGTCAACTGTGACAAATTTTCTAAGAGAAAAAGGCTTTCAAGTGGTCGATGCTGACACAGTCGTCCACCAGTTACAAAAACCTGGAGGGCGCCTATATCAGGTACTGGTTCAGCATTTTGGGCAGGAAATCATCCTTGGAAATGGAGAACTTAATCGCCCTCTTCTGGCTAGTCTCATCTTTTCAAATCCTGAGGAGCGGGAATGGTCTAAGAAAACCCAAGGGGAAATTATTCGTGAGGAATTGGCTGCATTGCGAGACCAGTTGGCTCAGACAGAAGCGATTTTTTTCATGGATATTCCCCTGCTTTTTGAACAGGACTACAGTGCCTGGTTTGATGAAACATGGCTGGTCTATGTGAACCGTGATGTTCAGGTGGAACGTTTCATGAAACGGGATCATCTTTCTAAGGAAGTAGCAGAGTCCCGTCTGACAACCCAGTGGTCTTTAGAAGAAAAGAAAAAATTGGCGAGTCGCATATTAGATAACAATGGCAGTCGTGATCAGCTTGTATGTAAAGTAGTGAAGTTACTTGAAGGAGGCGATAGCTGTGCAAGAGATTAGTTGGAAAGAGAATCTTCGTGTCGCCTGGTTTGGTAGTTTTTTAACGGGAGCTAGTATCTCCTTAGTTGTTCCTTTCATGCCTATCTTTGTAGAGCAGTTGGGAATTGAAAGCGACCAAGTTGCTTTTTATGCTGGATTAGCCATCTCAGTTTCGGCTGTTTCAGCAGCTCTAGTTTCTCCTATCTGGGGTATTCTTGCTGACAAGTACGGTCGAAAACCCATGATGATTCGAGCAGGCCTTGCCATGACCATTACGATGGGAGGTTTGGCCTTTGTACCGAATATCTATTGGCTACTCTTTCTGCGCTTGCTCAATGGTGTATTTACTGGTTTTGTCCCCAATGCAACGGCTTTGATTGCTAGTCAGGTACCCAAAGATAAGTCTGGAGCGGCTCTGGGAACACTATCTACAGGTGTTGTTGCAGGAACACTGACGGGTCCCTTTGTTGGAGGCTTTATTGCTGAAATTTTTGGCATTCGTAATGTCTTTTTATTGGTAGGCGCTTTCTTATTTTTAGCTGCAATCCTAACTATTTTCTTTATCAAGGAAGATTTTCAGCCAGTGGCTAAGGAGAAGGCTATCCCAACGAAAGAAGTCTTTTCTTCTTTCAAGTATCCTAGGCTCTTAGTAAACCTATTTTTGACGAGCTTTGTCATTCAGTTTTCAGCTCAATCAATTGGCCCCATTCTAGCTCTCTATGTGCGGGACTTAGGGCAGAATGAAAATCTCCTCTTTGTATCAGGATTAATCGTATCCAGCATGGGATTTTCTAGCATGATGAGTGCTGGAATTCTAGGAAAACTTGGCGATAAGGTAGGGAATCATAGATTGTTGGTCACGGCGCAGATTTATTCCGTCATCATTTACCTTCTTTGTGCCCATGCAACCAGCCCCCTTCAACTTGGCTTGTATCGTTTTCTCTTTGGTTTGGGAACGGGAGCTCTCATACCGGGAGTCAATGCCCTTCTCAGCAAAATGACTCCAAAATCAGGTATTTCAAGGATTTTCGCCTTCAACCAAGTCTTTTTTTACCTCGGTGGAGTGATCGGACCTATGGCGGGATCCGCAGTTGCAGGATATTTGGGCTACCATGCTGTCTTTTATGCGACAGCAGCTTGTGTGGCTTTCAGTTGTTTATGTAACTTAGTGCAATTTAGATCGTTATTAAAAGTAAAGGAAATCTAGTGCGAGTAAAAATCAATCTCAAGTGCTCCTCTTGTGGCAGCATGAATTATCTGACCAGTAAGAACTCCAAAACTCATCCTGACAAGATTGAGGTTTTAAAGTATTGTCCCAAGGAAAGAAAAGTAACCCTACATCTTGAATCTAAGTAGATTTTATGGTAAAATAATAGGGATTTTAAGGAGTTTGATATGTATAACCTATTGTTAACCATTTTATTAGTATTATCTGTTGTGATTGTGATTGCGATTTTCATGCAACCAACTAAGAACCAATCCAGCAATGTATTTGATGCCAGCTCAGGTGATTTGTTTGAACGTAGTAAGGCGCGTGGTTTTGAAGCTGTGATGCAACGTTTGACAGGTATTTTAGTCTTTTTCTGGCTAGCCATTGCCTTAGCATTGACGGTATTATCAAGTAGATAAGAAATGGGCGAGACTAGGTCTTAGCCTATTTTTATTTTTAATGACACTTCTAAAGTTATCAATCAAAAAAATTATAAAAATCTAGAAAGAAAATATGAAAGATAAAATAAAAGAATATTTGCAAGAGAAGGGGCGAGTGACGGTAAATGACCTAGCTCAGGCTCTCGGAAAGGATGGGTCCAAGGATTTCCGTGAGTTGATTAAAACCCTATCTCTGATGGAAAGAAAGCACCAGATTCGATTTGGAGAAGATGGAAGCCTCACCTTGGACCAGAAGAAGAAACATGAAATCACCCTCAAAGGGATTTTTCATGCCCATAAAAATGGCTTTGGCTTTGTCAGTCTGGAAGGTGAAGAGGACGACCTTTTTGTAGGAAAAAACGATGTTAACTATGCCATTGATGGCGATACCGTTGAGGTAGTCATTAAGAAAGTTGCTGACCGTAATAAGGGAACGGCAGCAGAAGCCAAAATTATTGATATCCTAGAACACAGCCTGACAACTGTTGTTGGGCAAATCGTTCTGGATCAGGAAAAGCCCAAGTATGCCGGCTATATCCGTTCAAAAAATCAGAAAATCAGCCAGCCAATTTATGTTAAGAAACCAGCTCTTAAACTAGAGGGAACGGAAGTTCTCAAGGTCTTTATCGACAAATACCCAAGTAAGAAACATGATTTCTTTGTCGCTAGTGTGCTGGACGTGGTGGGACACTCGACTGATGCTGGGATTGACGTTCTTGAAGTCTTAGAATCCATGGATATTGTCTCAGAATTTCCAGAAGCTGTTCTCAAGGAGGCGGAAAGTGTGCCTGATGCTCCCTCAGAAAAGGATATGGAAGGGCGTCTTGATTTAAGAGATGAGCTTACCTTTACTATTGACGGTGCGGATGCCAAGGACTTGGACGACGCAGTTCACATCAAGCCTTTGAAAAATGGTAATATCGAACTCGGTGTTCACATCGCGGATGTTTCCTACTATGTGACAGAGGGTTCTGCACTTGATAAGGAAGCCCTTAACCGCGCGACTTCTGTCTATGTAACAGACCGAGTGGTTCCAATGCTTCCAGAGCGTTTGTCAAATGGCATCTGCTCTCTCAATCCACAAGTTGACCGCCTGACCCAGTCTGCCATTATGGAAATTGATAAACATGGTCGTGTAGTCAACTACACCATCACACAAACGGTTATCAAGACTAGTTTTCGTATGACCTATAGCGCTGTCAATGACATCCTAGCTGGCGATGAGGAAAAGAGACAAGAGTATAAGAAAATTGTTCCTAGTATCGAGCTCATGGCCAAGCTTCATGAAACGCTAGAAAGCATGCGTGAGAAACGTGGAGCTCTCAATTTTGATACCAGTGAAGCTAAGATCTTAGTGGATAAAAAAGGCAAGCCTGTGGATATCGTTCTTCGTCAGCGTGGTGTTGCTGAGCGGATGATCGAGTCTTTCATGTTGATTGCCAACGAAACGGTTGCCGAGCACTATAGTAAACTGGACCTACCTTTTATCTATCGGATTCATGAGGAGCCTAAGGCAGAAAAAGTTCAGAAGTTTATTGATTACGCTTCGAGCTTTGGATTGCGAATTTATGGGACTGCCAGTGAGATTAGCCAGGAGGCTCTTCAAGATATCATGCGTGCGGTTGAGGGAGAACCCTATGCGGATGTATTGTCCATGATGCTTCTCCGATCCATGCAACAGGCTCGCTATTCTGAGCACAATCACGGTCACTATGGCCTAGCTGCAGACTATTACACTCACTTTACCAGCCCCATTCGCCGTTATCCAGACCTCCTTGTTCACCGCATGATTCGGGACTATGGGCGTTCTAAGGAAATAGCCGAGCATTTTGAACAAGTGATTCCAGAGATTGCAACCCAGTCTTCCAACCGTGAACGTCGTGCAATCGAGGCGGAGCGTGAAGTCGAAGCCATGAAAAAAGCTGAGTACATGGAAGAATACGTGGGTGAAGAGTATGATGCGGTTGTATCCAGTATTGTTAAGTTTGGTCTTTTTGTCGAATTGCCAAATACAGTTGAAGGGTTAATCCATATCAATAATTTACCTGAATTTTATCATTTCAATGAGAGAGATTTGACTCTTCGTGGAGAGAAATCGGGCATAACTTTCCGTGTAGGACAGCAGATTCGCATTCGAGTTGAAAGAGCGGATAAGATGACAGGTGAGATTGACTTCTCTTATATTCCAAGTGAGTTTGATGTCATCGAAAAAGGCTTGAAACAAGCTGGGCGCAAAGACAGAGGTCGTGGTTCAAGTCGTCGTTCAGATAAGAAGGAAGACAAGAGAAAATCAGGGCGCTCAAATGATAAGCACAAGCATTCACAAAAAGACAAGAAGAAAAAGGGCAAGAAACCTTTTTACAAAGAAGTAGCTAAGAAAGGAGCCAAACATGGCAAAGGGCGAGGGAAAGGTCGTCGCACAAAATAAAAAAGCGCACCACGACTATACAATCGTAGATACGCTTGAAGCAGGAATGGTCCTGACAGGAACGGAAATCAAGAGCGTTCGAGCAGCTCGAATCAATCTCAAGGACGGCTTTGCCCAAGTAAAAAATGGGGAAGTCTGGCTGAGCAATGTTCATATCGCCCCTTACGAAGAGGGCAATATCTGGAATCAGGAACCAGAACGCCGTCGCAAACTCCTGCTCCATAAGAAGCAAATTCAAAAATTGGAACAAGAAACCAAAGGGACAGGAATGACCCTGGTTCCCCTCAAAGTCTATCTCAAAGATGGCTACGCTAAGCTTCTTTTAGGACTTGCCAAAGGGAAACATGACTATGACAAACGGGAGTCAATCAAGCGTCGTGAACAAAACCGCGACATCGCGCGTGTGATGAAAGCAGTTAACCAGCGATAAAAGAGGAAGTGAAATGGAAAAACTAATTGCCTATAAACGGATGCCCTTGTGGAATAAACAGACCATGCCAGAAGCTGTCCAGCAGAAGCACAATACCAAGGTCGGGACATGGGGAAAAATCACCGTTTTGAAAGGAGCACTCAAGTTTATTGAGTTGACAGAGGATGATCAAGTTCTAGCTGAACACCTTTTCCAAGCAGGGGCTGACAATCCCATGGCGCAACCGCAAGCCTGGCATCGAGTAGAGGCAGCCACAGATGATGTTGAGTGGTACTTGGAGTTTTATTGTAGGCCTGAGGATTACTTCTCTAAGAAGTACCAGACCAATCCAGTCCATTCAGAGGTCCTAGAGGCCATGCAAACGGTAAAACCTGGAAGAGCCTTGGATTTGGGTTGTGGTCAAGGCCGTAACTCTCTCTTTCTTGCACAGAATGGTTTTGATGTGACAGCTGTGGATCAAAATGAACTATCTCTGGAAATCTTGCAAAGCATCGTAGAGCAAGAGGATCTAGACATGCCTGTCGGACTTTATGATATCAATTCAGCCAGCATCGGGCAAGCCTATGATTTTATCGTATCAACTGTTGTTCTGATGTTCCTACAAGCGAACCGCATTCCAGCTATTATCCAAAATATGCAGGAGCACACCACGGTTGGTGGCTATAACCTTATCGTCTGTGCCATGGATACAGAGGATTATCCTTGCTCAGTCAACTTCCCATTCACTTTTAAAGAAGGGGAGTTGGCGGACTACTACAAAGATTGGGAATTGGTTAAGTACAATGAAAATCCAGGACATCTGCACCGTCGTGATGAAAATGGCAATCGCATTCAACTACGCTTTGCGACCATGTTAGCCAAAAAAGTCAAGTAAATCAAACTTAACCCAGCGAATAGAAATCACTTTGCAAGGTTTCTATTCGTTTTTGTTTGCGTTGGTTGATTGGGACGAGCAGGTTTTATGCTATACTAGAAGTAGGAAATCTGAGCAGTAGAGGTCTATTACTGTCTCTCTGCTTAATCAGTTGTAGATGATGGAGGTGATCAAATGACGAGTCTTTTGGTGGAGCTGTATGATCGGCATGTATTGGAAAAGAATGTCTACCAAGCCTTTATCAGTGATTGTGACGAGATTCTTTTTCTATCTTTGACGAAAATAAGCAATGATGAGAAAGTCTCCCTCCGTCAGTTTATCATGGATGAGGTGCCTCATATCCAACGAGTGACCTTTCGTCAGCTCTCCTTAGAACAACTAGTGGACCAGTTAGATTATTGCCTAGCAAGTTACGACCAAGTCCTTCTCGATGTTTTTGGTGGGGATTCGCTACTAGCCTTATCCCTATATCAATACGGCTTGGATCGCCATATCCCCATCGTTGCCATGGATGTTGAACGAGGAAAACAATACAAGTGGGTAGCTGGTCAGTTGGAAAAAGAAAATTTGGATATTCCAACTCTAAGCATCCAACAGTTGATAGCCTTGCGTGGTGGAAAAATGCTCAAATCAAAACGCCCTATCCACTCAGTTGAGCAAATTAAGGCTATTAAAAAACTAGCTAGCTCGGCTATTTCCAATCCCGCCCACTGGTATCAAGTAACCCAATTTTTCTCTCTAGCTAAGACCAATGACCTCCATGCTGAAACCGAAAAGATACTGGAAAACAACGGCAAGTATTACCTCTATCCAGAATCCTTTATCCCCTTACTAGTGGAAGCGGGGATGCTTCGTATTGAAAGCGAGGACAAGGAGCGAGTATGCTACAGCTTTCCAAGTCAAGAAGCTCAAGTCTTTTGTCGCAACAAAGGGCACATTTTAGAGTTATATCTCTATCTCTTGGCGCTCGAATCTCAGCTGTTTGATGAATGCATGATAGGTGGTGAGATTGATTGGAATGGTATCTTTCCAGAGGCGGACAATGTTCAAAATGAGATTGATGTCATTCTGAGAAAGGGACGCTCGATTACCTTTATCTCCTGCAAGATGACAGATTTATCAGTTGAAGCCATCAATGAGCTAGAAGTCTACGCCAATCATTTTGCTGGCGAGAGTTGCCTCAAGTTAATTGTCTGTACGGGGAAAATCAATCCTGTTTATGCCAATCGCTGTCAAGAATACGGCGTGCTGGTCATTAGAAGTGAGCAGATTTCCAATCTCATTCCCATGCTAAAAAAATATTCTAAGAGACAAAAAAGATAAGAAATAATATTATGAAAGGCTGGAATTCCAGTCTTTTTTAGTTCTTTTTCGAATAAATGAGAAAAGGAGGTAGACCATGTTTGTAGCCAGAGATGCACAGGGAAATTTGGTAAATGCCCTCGAAAAAGACGTTAGCAAGCAAGCTTATACTTGTCCAGCCTGTGGTGGTGGACTACGATTACGTCAGGGACAGAGCATTCGAACGCATTTTGCTCATGAAAGGTTAAGAGATTGCACGGCTATTTTTGAGAATGAAAGTTCAGAACACTTGGGTAACAAAGAGGCCCTCTATCACTGGGCCAAGAAGGACAATCAGGTTGCCGTAGAATATAGTCTGCCCGTCATTCAGCAGATTGCGGATGTTCTCGTAAATGAGAAACTAGCACTGGAGGTCCAATGCAGTCCCTTGTCTCAAAAGCTTTTATGTGATAGAAGTCAAGGCTACCGTAGTCAGGGCTATCAGGTTATCTGGCTTTTGGGAGAAAAACTCTGGTTAAAAGAGCGACTTACACAACTGCAAAGGGGATTCCTCTATTTTAGTCAAAATATGGGATTCCATGTTTGGGAACTAGATCTCAAAAAGCAAGTTTTGAGACTGAAATATCTTTTACATCAGGACCTACGAGGCAAGCTTCATTTTCAGGTCAAGGAATTTCCCTATGGTCAAGGAAGTCTCTTAGAAATTTTACGATCTCCTTATCAAAAACAAAAGCTAGCTAGTTTTTCAGTTGAGCAAGATTCAACTATCTGTCACTACATTCGCCAACAGTTGTACTACCAAACGCCTTACTGGATGAAAAAACAGGAGGATGCTTATCAACGAGGAGACAATCTATTAAACCATCAACTAGATGACTGGTATCCTCAAGTCAGACCGATAGAGTTGGGTGATTTTTTGCAGATTGAAACGGATCTGACTAGCTATTATAGAAATTTTCAGGCTTACTATCAAAAAAATCCTAAAAATAATCTCCAAAAGCTCTATCCACCAGCCTTTTATCGCTTATATTTCTCAAAAAATGTGGTAAAATAGAAAGGATGGAGGAATCTTATGGTATTACAACGACATGAAATAAATGAAAAAGATACATGGGATCTTTCGACAATCTACCCAACGAACCAGGCTTGGGAAGAAGCCTTGAAAGATTTAACTGAAAAAGTACAAACAGCATCTCAGTATGAGGGGCATCTCTTGGATAGTGCAGACAGTTTGCTTGAGATTACAGAATTCTCACTTGACTTGGAACGCCAAGTTGAAAAGCTTTATGTCTATGCGCATATGAAAAATGATCAGGACACGCGTGAAGCCAAGTATCAAGAGTACTATGCTAAGGCAATGACCCTATACAGTCAGTTAGAACAAGCCTTTTCATTCTATGAACCTGAGTTTATGGAGATTAGTGAAGAGCAGTATGCGGCCTTCCTAGAAGCTCAACCAAAACTCCAAGTTTACAAACACTTTTTTGACAAGCTCTTGCAAAAGAAAGACCATGTTCTTTCACAACGTGAGGAAGAATTACTTGCTGGCGCAGGAGAAATCTTTGGCGCTGCTAGTGAAACCTTCGCTATTTTGGACAATGCGGATATTAGCTTCCCATATGTCCTTGATGATGAAGGCAAGGAAGTGCAACTCTCACACGGTACTTACATCCGTTTGATGGAGTCTAAAAACCGTGAAGTGCGTCGTGGTGCCTATGAAGCCCTTTATGCGACTTACGAGCAATTCCAACACACTTATGCTAAGACTTTGCAGACAAATGTCAAGGTGCAAAACTACCGCGCAAAAGTTCGCAACTATAAGAGTGCTCGCCATGCAGCCCTCGCAGCAAACTTTGTTCCAGAGAGTGTCTATGACAATTTGGTAGCAGCAGTTCGCAAGCACTTGCCACTCTTGCATCGATACCTTAACCTTCGTTCTAAAATCTTGGGAATTTCCGACCTCAAGATGTACGATGTCTACACACCACTTTCTTCTGTAGATTATAGCTTTACCTACCAAGAAGCCTTGAAAAAGGCAGAAGAAGCTTTGGCAGTCTTGGGGGAGGATTACTTGAGCCGTGTCAAACGTGCCTTCAGTGAGCGTTGGATTGATGTCTATGAAAACCAAGGCAAGCGTTCTGGTGCCTACTCTGGTGGTTCTTATGATACCAATGCCTTCATGCTTTTAAACTGGCAGGACAATCTAGACAATCTCTTTACCCTTGTACACGAAACAGGTCACAGTATGCACTCTAGCTATACTCGTGAAACTCAGCCTTATGTTTACGGAGATTATTCTATCTTCTTGGCTGAGATTGCCTCAACGACCAATGAAAACATCTTGACAGAGAAATTGTTGGAAGAAGTAGAAGACGACGCAACACGCTTTGCTATTCTCAATAACTTCCTAGATGGTTTCCGTGGAACAGTCTTCCGTCAAACTCAATTCGCTGAGTTTGAACATGCTATCCACCAAGCTGACCAAAATGGTGAAGTCTTGACAAGTGATTTCCTTAATAAACTCTACGCTGACTTGAACCAAGAGTACTATGGACTCAGCAAGGAAGACAATCCTCAAATCCAATACGAGTGGGCACGCATCCCACACTTCTACTATAACTACTATGTTTATCAATATTCAACTGGTTTTGCAGCTGCTTCAGCCTTGGCTGAAAAGATTGTCCATGGAAGTCAAGAAGATTGTGACCGCTATATCGACTACCTCAAGGCAGGTAAGTCTGACTATCCGCTCAATGTTATGAGAAAAGCGGGTGTTGATATGGAAAAAGAAGACTATCTTAACGACGCCTTTGCAGTCTTTGAACGTCGCTTGAACGAGTTTGAAGCTCTTGTTGAAAAATTAGGACTAGCTTAAGATGGTAGAGTCTTATAGTAAAAATGCCAATCACAATATGCGTCGTCCCGTCGTCAAGGAAGAAATCGTTGAACTCATGCGCCAGCGTCAAAAGCAGGTGACAGGTTCTTTGAAAGAATTGGAAACCTTCGCTCGCAAGGAAAATATCCCAATCATTCCTCATGAAACAGTTGCTTACTTTCGATTTCTCATGGAAAGTCTGCAGCCTAAGAATATTTTGGAAATTGGGACAGCTATCGGTTTTTCAGCTCTTTTGATGGCGGAGCATGCGCCAGATGCTAAGATTACAACCATTGACCGTAATCCTGAGATGATCGGCTTTGCCAAGGAAAACTTTGCTCAGTTTGACAGTCGTAAGCAAATCACCCTCTTAGAGGGAGATGCCGTAGATGTTTTGTCTAGCCTGACAGAAACTTATGACTTTGTCTTTATGGATTCGGCAAAGTCCAAGTATATCGTCTTTCTACCTGAAATCCTCAAACGACTTGAAGTTGGTGGAGTGGTTGTCTTGGATGATATTTTTCAAGGAGGAGATGTTGCCAAGGACATCATGGAAGTCCGCCGTGGTCAACGAACCATTTATCGTGGTTTGCAAAGACTGTTTGACGCAACTTTGGATAATTCAGGTCTAACGGCAACTCTAGTTCCTCTTGGTGATGGCATTCTCATGCTACGAAAGAACGTAGCAGATGTACAGCTACCTGATGATAAATGATTTTCAGAAAAATTTAAGAAATTATAGTAAAATAGATAAAGTAACACTTACCGTAAAAGGAGTAAACATGAAGAAAAAACTTATGGCAGGAGCCATCACACTTTTATCAGTAGCAACACTTGCAGCTTGTTCAAACAGTTCTGAAGGAAAAGATTTGATCAGCATGAAGGGGGATGTGATTACAGAACATCAATTCTTTGAAGAAGTAAAGAACAATCCAACAGCACAACAAGTCTTGCTCAATATGACCATCCAAAAAGTATTTGAACAACAATACGGATCAGAGGTAACGGATAAAGAAGTGGACGATGCCGTTGCTGAAGAACAAAAGAAATACGGTGATAGCTACAACAGCGTCCTTCAACGTGCAGGTATGACTCCTGAAACTCGTAAAGCTCAAATTCGCACCAGCAAATTGGTTGAATTGGCAGTTAAGAAGGCTGCTGAGAGTGAGTTGACAGACGAAGCCTACCAAAAAGCTTTTGAGTCTTACACACCAGATGTAACGGCTCAAATCATCCGATTGGATAATGAAGACAAGGCAAAAGAAGTGCTTGAGAAAGCTAAAGCAGAAGGAGCGGATTTTGCCCAGCTTGCTAAAGAATACTCTAACGACGATAAAACAAAAGAAAATGGTGGCGAAATCACTTTTGACTCTGCTTCTACAGAACTTCCAGAACAAGTCAAAAAAGCAGCCTTTGCCTTGGATGTGAATGGTATTTCTGATGTGATTACAGCTACTGGAACACAAGCCTACAGCAATCAATTCTACATCGTTAAAGTAACGAAGAAGACAGAAAAATCTTCTAACTTAGAGGATTACAAAGAAAAATTGAAGACCATCATTTTGACTCAAAAACAAAATGATTCTGCCTTTGTTCAAGGAGTAATTGGTAAAGAATTACAAGCTGCTAATATCAAAGTCAAAGATCAAGCCTTCCAAAACATCTTCACCCAGTACATCGGTGGTGGTGACTCAAGCTCAAGCAGTAGCTCTTCATCTAACTAAGCAATGAAAATACAAATCACATTTGAGGTTTGTATTTTTTATGCTTGAAGACAAAAAATAAGTAAAATTCGAAGGATTAAAGGATAATAGTTTTTTTCTTTCTGAAAAAGTGGTATAATAACAATCAAAACTAGAAAATAAAACGGAATTAGGGACAACCACCTCTGTTCCTATTAGAGTGGTGAAATATGAAAATTAGTAAAAGGCACCTACTAAACTATTCCATTTTGATTCCTTATTTTCTTCTGTCAATTTTGGGGTTGATTGTAGTTTACTCGACAACGAGTGCAACCCTAATTGAAGAAGGAAAAAGCGCTTTTCAATTGGTACGTAACCAGGGGATTTTCTGGGTAGCTAGTTTGGTTTTGATTGCCTTAATCTATAAATTAAAATTAGGTTTCCTGAGAAATGGACGTCTCATTTTTATCGTGATGATTGTGGAGATGGTTCTTTTAGCCCTAGCGCGTCTGGTCGGAACACCTGTCAATGGAGCATACGGATGGATTTCTGTAGGACCTGTAACGATTCAGCCGGCTGAATACCTTAAGATTATCATCATCTGGTACCTGGCACATCGATTTTCAAAACAACAAGATGAGATTGCGGTTTATGACTTCCAGGTGTTGACCCAAAATCAATGGCTACCTCGAGCTTTTAACGACTGGCGTTTTGTTCTGTTGGTTCTGATTGGTAGCTTGGGGATTTTTCCCGACTTGGGAAATGCGACCATCTTGGTCTTGGTGGCGCTCATTATGTACACCGTTAGTGGGATCGCCTATCGTTGGTTCTCGACCATTCTGGCTCTCTTGGCAGGGAGCTCAATGTTAGTCTTGTCTGTCATTCGCTTTGTTGGGGTTGAAAAATTTTCTCAGATACCGGTATTTGGTTACGTTGCTAAACGTTTTAGTGCCTTCTTTAATCCCTTTAATGACTTGGCGGGTGCAGGACACCAGCTTGCAAATTCCTACTATGCAATGGTAAATGGAGGCTGGTTCGGACTGGGATTGGGAAATTCGATCGAGAAACGTGGCTATCTGCCAGAAGCCCATACGGATTTCGTATTTTCGATTGTTATAGAGGAGTTTGGATTCGTGGGAGCGAGTATGATTTTGGCTTTACTCTTCTTCTTAATTTTGCGAATCATCTTGGTTGGTATTCGAGCCAAGGATCCCTTTAACTCCATGGTTGCTATCGGTATCGGAGGGATGATTCTTGTTCAGGTTTTTGTCAATATCGGTGGGATTTCTGGTTTGATTCCTTCTACAGGGGTAACCTTCCCCTTCCTTTCACAAGGTGGGAACAGTCTATTGGTATTATCCGTGGCCATCGCGCTTGTATTGAACATTGATGCAAGTGAAAAACGTGCCAAACTTATCAGAGAATACGAGAATCAAACCGATGAAAATCTGTAAGGATTGAATGGAAAGGAAAGTATATGTCTCTTCAAAAATTAGAAAACTATAGTAATAAAGCCGTCATCCAAGAAGAAGTCTTGATTTTGACTGAGCTGCTAGAAGATATCACAAAAAATATGCTAGCGCCAGAGACCTTTGAAAAAATCATGCAGTTGAAGGAATTATCAACAAATGAAAACTATCAAGGGCTCAATGAACTGGTGACTAGCCTTTCCAATGAAGAAATGATTTACATTTCTCGTTATTTCTCTATCCTTCCACTCTTGATTAATATATCTGAGGATGTGGACTTAGCCTATAAAATTAACCACCAGAACAATGTGGACCAAGACTATCTAGGAAAACTATCTACAACCATAAAGATGGTAGCTGAAAAAGAAAATGCAGCTGAAATTTTAGAAAAGTTAAATGTCGTTCCCGTCTTGACTGCCCATCCAACGCAAGTACAACGCAAGAGTATGCTGGACTTGACCAACCATATCCATACGCTCTTGCGCAAGTACCGTGATGTCAAACTAGGCTTGATTAATAAAGAAAAATGGAACATGGATCTCCGTCGTTACATTGAAATTATCATGCAAACAGACATGATTCGTGAGAAGAAGTTGAAAGTAACTAACGAAATCACCAACGTGATGGAGTACTATCAAAGTTCCTTCCTGAATGCTGTTCCGCGTTTGACGGCTGAATATAAGAAACTAGCTAAAGAACAAGGAATTGAGCTCCAACATCCAAAACCAATTACCATGGGGATGTGGATTGGAGGAGACCGTGATGGAAATCCTTTCGTAACAGCGGAAACCCTCAATAAATCAGCTTTGACTCAGTGCGAAGTCATCATGAACTACTACGATGAAAAGATTTATAATCTTTATCGTGAATTTTCACTGTCAACTAGTATTGTGAATGTCAGTGATAAAGTTCGTGAGATGGCGCTTAAGTCACAGGATAACTCCATTTATCGCGAAAAAGAACTCTATCGTCGTGCTCTTTTTGATATCCAAGCTAAGATGCAGGCAACTAAGGCTTATCTCATTGAAGATAAGGATCTTCAGCCTAGATATGCTACTGCAGATGAATTTTATCAAGACTTGTTGGCCATTCGAGATTCTCTCCTTGAGAACAAAGGGGAATACCTGATTTCAGGAGAATTTGTTGAACTGATGCAAGCCGTTGAAATCTTTGGCTTCTACCTTGCTTCTATCGATATGCGCCAAGACTCTAGTGTTCATGAAGCCTGTGTGGCTGAATTGTTAGCATCTGCTGGCATCAACGACCATTATAGCGATCTCTCTGAAGATGAAAAATGCGCCCTACTCTTAAAAGAGTTGGAAGAAGATCCTCGTATCCTCTCAGCTACTCATGCTGAAAAGTCAGAACTGCTTGAGAAAGAATTGTCTATCTTCAAAACTGCTCGTAAGTTGAAGGATAAACTGGGTGAAAATGTCATTCGCCAAACCATCATCTCTCACGCGACAAGTGTATCTGATATGCTAGAATTAGCCATCATGCTCAAGGAAGTCGGCTTGGTGGATGCTCAAAAATCGCGCGTTCAGATTGTTCCCCTCTTTGAAACGATTGAAGACTTAGATCACTCGGAAGAAACCATGAGAAGATATTTCTCTCTTCCGTTGGCTAAAAAATGGATTGCTTCAAAAGACAACTACCAAGAAATCATGCTTGGCTACTCCGATAGTAATAAAGACGGTGGTTATTTATCATCATGTTGGACTCTCTATAAAGCACAACAACAACTGACTGCTATCGGGGATGAATTTGGCGTTAAAGTCACCTTCTTCCACGGTCGTGGTGGTACTGTGGGTCGTGGTGGTGGACCAACTTATGAAGCCATCACATCTCAACCGCTCAAGTCTATCAAGGACCGTATCCGTCTGACTGAGCAAGGAGAAGTCATTGGAAACAAATACGGTAATAAAGATGCTGCCTACTATAACCTTGAAATGTTGGTTTCTGCAGCCATTAACCGTATGATTACCAAGAAGAAGAGCGATACCAACACGTCAAATCGTTATGAAGCTGTTATGGATCAAGTGGTGGACCGTAGCTACGATATCTACCGTGATTTGGTCTTTGGAAATGAACATTTCTATGACTATTTCTTCGAGTCAAGCCCAATCAAGGCTATTTCAAGCTTCAATATCGGTTCGCGTCCAGCAGCTCGTAAGACCATCACTGAAATCGGTGGTCTACGTGCCATTCCTTGGGTCTTCTCATGGTCACAAAGTCGTGTCATGTTCCCTGGATGGTATGGTGTGGGATCCAGCTTTAAAGAGTTTATAGATCAAGATCCAAAGAATATCGAGTTTCTTCGTGACATGTACCAAAACTGGCCTTTCTTCCAATCTTTGCTTTCCAATGTAGACATGGTCTTATCTAAGTCTAACATGAACATTGCTTTTGAATATGCCAAGCTCTGTGAAGACGAAGAAGTACAAGCTATCTACTACACTATTTTAGATGAATGGCAATTGACCAAGAACGTTATTCTAGCTATCGAAGGTTATGACGAACTCTTGGCAGAAAACTCTTACCTAAAAGACAGCCTAAACTATCGTATGCCTTACTTTAACATCCTTAACTACATCCAGTTGGAGTTGATCAAACGTCAACGTCGCGGTGAATTGTCAGTAGACGAAGAAAAACTAATCCATATAACGATCAACGGAATTGCAACTGGTTTGCGTAATTCAGGCTGATATTCTACAAACTTCCTCTTTTTTCAAGGGGAAGTTTTTGAATTGTTTAAAAAATTCTAAAAATAAGCTTGACAAGTAGTTGAAAAATGATATAATTTAAACATTCAGAAAGTAATCATTGAAGTTTTTAAGAGAGTCTGTGGTTGGTGGAAACAGATAGATGAAAGTGATGAAAATTGGGCTGAATGTTATAAAGAATTTGAAATCATAAAAATTCGGTGAGCACACCTTACAGTGCAACTCGTGAATGCGAGAAAGAGCGATAGGGATATTCCCTATAATTGAGGTGGCACCGCGCATCGACGTCCTCACACAAGTTTTTTGTGTGAGGACTTTTTCTATTAGGAGGATGATGATGGAATTTAAACGATGGCATCGCTTGATGATGTGATTTAACAAGTTAAGGTAAAAGAATTAAGGAGAAAGAAAAATGAAAAATAAACGTTTGATTGGAATTGTCGCTGGATTAGCAGTATTGGTAGTGGCCAGCTTGATTTATTCATCTATGAACAAGCCGGTAGCTAAGGAAGAGCAAAAGGTTGCTAAGGTTGGTGTCCTTCAATTTGTTAGTCACCCATCCTTGGACTTGATTTACCAAGGGATTCAAGATGGATTAGCTGAAGAAGGCTATAAGGACGACCAAGTAAAAATCGACTTTATGAACTCTGAAGGCGATCAGAGCAAGGTTGCAACCATGAGTAAACAATTGGTAGCAAATGGAAACGACGTTGTTGTTGGGATTGCGACACCAGCTGCTCAAGGACTTGCTAGTGCTACAAAAGACCTACCTGTTATCATGGCTGCTATTACAGACCCAATCGGTGCTAACTTGGTTAAAGATTTGAAAAAACCAGGTGGCAACATCACAGGGGTATCAGACCATAACCCTGCTGAACAACAAGTGGAATTGATTAAAACTTTGACACCAAATGTCAAAACAATCGGCGCTCTCTACTCAAGCAGTGAAGATAACTCAAAATCACAAGTTGAAGAATTCAAGGCTTATGCTGAAAAAGCAGGTTTGACAGTCGAAACATTTGCCGTTCCATCAACCAATGAAATTGCTTCAACAGTTAATGTCATGACAAGTAAGGTTGATGCGATTTGGGTTCCAATTGACAACACCATCGCATCCGCATTCTCAACAGTTGTTTCAAGCAACCAAACAGCTAAAAAGCCAATCTACCCAAGTGCCACTGCCATGGTAGAAGCAGGTGGATTAGCATCTGTAGTAGTTGACCAACACGATCTTGGAGTGGCTACTGGTAAGATGATTGCCAAAGTTTTGAAAGGTGAAAAACCAGCTGATACGCCAGTTAATGTCTTTTCAACTGGTAAGTCAGTGATTAACAAAAAACTAGCGCAGGAACTTGGTATCACCATTCCTGAGTCCGTTCTAAAAGAAGCAGGACAAGTGATTGAATAAAGATAAAGGAGGAGCTGGGCACATCTCCTCCCATTTTTACTAAAGAAAGAAATGAGTGAAAGATTATGATAGTATCCATTATTTCTCAGGGGATGGTCTGGGCGATTTTAGGTTTGGGAATCTTTATGACTTTTCGAATTTTGAATTTCCCTGATATGACTACTGAAGGTTCTTTTCCTCTTGGGGGAGCAGTAGCTGTAACCTTGATAACACAGGGAGTCAACCCATTTTTAGCAACCCTAGCTGCAGTAGGAGCGGGCTGCCTAGCTGGTATGGCAACAGGTCTCTTATACACCAAAGGAAACATTCCAACTCTCTTATCAGGGATTTTGGTCATGACTTCCTGCCATTCCATCATGCTCATGATTATGGGACGTGCCAATCTGGGGCTTCTTGGAACCAAGCAAATTCAGGATGTCTTGCCTTTTGATTCAGACCTTAATCAACTCCTGACCGGATTAATCTTTGTAGCTCTTGTTATTGGCCTTATGCTCTTTTTCCTTGATACCAAACTAGGTCAGGCCTACATCGCTACAGGTGACAATCCCGATATGGCTCGTAGCTTTGGTATCAATACAGGACGAATGGAACTTATGGGCTTGGTTCTCTCAAATGGGATCATCGCACTTGCAGGAGCCTTAATTGCTCAACAAGAAGGATACGCGGATGTTTCTCGAGGAATCGGCGTGATTGTCGTAGGGCTTGCTAGCTTGATTATTGGTGAGGTATTGTTCAAGAGTTTGACCTTGGCAGAGCGACTCATGACCATCGTTGTAGGGTCTATTGCTTATCAGTTCCTCGTCTGGGGAGTGATTGCTCTTGGGTTTAATACAAGTTATCTGCGTTTGTACAGCGCCTTGATTTTGGCAGTTTGCCTCATGATTCCAACCTTCAAAAGCAAATACCTGAAAGGAGTCAAGTTTAGCAAATGACAGCAATTGTAGAATTAAAAAATGCTACCAAAGTCATCACGAATGGCTTTGACGAGGAAAAAATCATTCTGAATGATGTTTCTCTTGAAATTTTTGAACATGATTTCATTACCATCCTAGGTGGAAATGGAGCAGGGAAGTCAACGCTTTTTAACACTATTGCAGGTACCCTACCTTTAACAAGTGGAAGTATCCGTATCATGGGGGAGGATGTGACGCATTTTTCACCTGAGAAGCGGGCTAAGTACTTGTCTCGTGTCTTTCAGGATCCTAAAATGGGTACGGCTCCCCGTATGACGGTGGCGGAAAATCTCTTGATTGCCAAGTTTCGTGGTGAGAAGAGAGGACTCCTTCCCAGAAGGCTATCAAGTCATCGGGAAGAGTTTCAGACAACCATTGAAAAAGTGGGAAATGGCCTTGAAAAACATCTCGACACTCCGATTGAGTTTCTTTCAGGCGGTCAGCGTCAGGCACTGAGTCTCTTGATGGCAACCTTGAAACGACCAGAGTTACTCTTGTTGGATGAACACACAGCAGCCCTTGACCCAAAGACCAGTGTGGCCTTGATGGAGTTAACAGATGAATTTGTCAGCAAAGACCATCTGACAGCCTTGATGATTACTCACCATATGGAAGACGCCCTCAAGTATGGCAATCGTCTGATTGTCATGAAGGAAGGCCGTATCATCCAAGACCTCAATAAAGAAGAAAAAGCTAAGATGAAGATTTCAGACTACTATCAATTATTTGAATAGATGAGTTAAATAATCATCAAAAAATAGTGAATAAAAGCTTAGAAGCCTGAAAGTGTTTCTGAGTTTTTTATCTTCCATTTTAATATGGAAAAATATAGCAAAGAGAATTCCGGAAAGCGTATGAAATGGTTTACTTTTTTTCAGAAATAAGCTATACTAGTTAACGTAAAACTATGATAAGATGGAGGTATTGTGTATGGTTGACAAGCAAGTCATTGAAGAAATCAAAAACAATACCAACATTGTGGAAGTCATAGGTGACGTGATTTCTTTACAAAAGGCTGGACGGAACTATTTAGGGCTCTGTCCTTTTCATGGTGAGAAGACCCCTTCTTTCAACGTTGTGGAAGACAAGCAGTTTTATCATTGCTTCGGTTGTGGTCGTTCAGGAGATGTTTTTAAGTTCATCGAAGAATACCAAGGTGTGTCCTTTATGGAAGCCGTTCAGCTCTTAGGGGAGCGCGTCGGTATTCAACTAGCCATGCCTGTCCAGTCTCGTCCTCAACAGGTTTCGCCTCATCAAGCTTTATATGATATGCATGAAGAAGCTGCCCGTTTTTACCATGCAATCCTCATGACGACCAAGATGGGAGAAGAAGCAAGGGCTTATCTATATAAACGTGGATTGACGGATGATGTTCTGAAGCACTTCCAGATTGGACTGGCTCCAGCAGAGAGAACCTATCTTTATCAACGTTTGGCTGACAAGTTTGAGGAAAAAGATTTATTGGATTCGGGCTTGTTTTATCTGTCAGATGGTAATCAGTTTTATGATACCTTTTTCGGACGGATCATCTTTCCTTTGACCAATGACAAGGGACAGGTTATTGCCTTTTCAGGTCGTATCTGGCAAGAAACGGATACTCAGACTGCCAAGTATAAAAATAGTCGTTCGACTGCAATTTTTAACAAGAGTTACGAATTGTATCATTTGGACAAGGCAAAAAAGGGAACAGGTAAGATTACAGAGCTCTATCTGATGGAAGGCTTCATGGATGTGATTGCAGCCTACCGTGCTGGTATAGAAAATGCTGTGGCTTCTATGGGGACAGCGCTGAGCAAGGAGCATGTTGACCACCTCAAACGCTTCACCAAAAAGATTGTTCTCAGCTATGATGGCGACAAGGCAGGGCAGGCAGCGACAGCCAAAGCTCTGGAAGAATTAAAAGATTTCTCAGTGGAGGTTGTTCGAGTACCTGATGCCATGGACCCAGATGAGTATTTGCAAAAGAATTCTGTTGAAGACCTGGCTTACCTTTTAACCAAGACTCGGATTAGTCCCATAGAGTTCTATATTTACCAGCTCAAGCCAGAAAATAGTGATAACTTGCAGGCGCAAATCGAATTCATTGAAAAGATTGCGCCCCTAATCGCCAAAGAAAAGTCTATCACTGCCCAGAATTCTTATATCCACATTCTAGCGGATAATCTCCCTTCCTTTGATTACCAGCAGGTGGAACAGATAGTAAATGAAAGTCGAATTGTTCAAAGGCAGGAAAGAGTCAAAGAGGAGCAACCTCCAGCAGCGATTAGTTTACCTGTAACGCGACAACTGACAGCAGTCATGAGAGCAGAGGCTCATCTCCTCTATAGGATGGCTGAGAATCCAGTTGTTTTGAATGACTACCGATTAAGAGAAGATTTTTTCTTTGATACCCCAGAATTTCAGATTCTTTACGAATTATTAAGTGCAGAGGGAGAAATCGGATCAGAGGAGCTTTCTCATCAGACACCTGAGGTTGAAAATGCCTGGTACCACGTGCTTAGCCTGGATTTGCCAGCTGAGATGTCGCCTCAGGAGCTCGCGGAAGTCGAAGAAACTCGAAACCGTGCCCTCCTCAGCAAGGACAACTTAAGAATTAAAAAGAAAGTGCAGGAAGCTAGTCATGTAGGAGATACAGACATGGCCTTGGAAGAATTGCAACGATTGATTTCCCAAAAGAGAAGAATGGAGTAATAATGGCAACAAAACAAAAAGAAGTAACTACATTTGATGTGCAAGTAGCAGATTTTATCCGTAACCACAAAAATACAGGAACAGCAACAGACGACGAAATCAATTCAAGTCTGGTTATTCCTTTTACCCTTGATGCAGACGGCATTGAAGACCTTTTGCAACGGATTCAGGATGCTGGAATTTCTATCACAGATAATGAAGGAAATCCAAGTGCGCGTGTGCTTAGTGCAGAAGAAGAACCAGAACTTAGTGATGAGGACTTGATTGGCTCAACTTCTGCCAAGGTTAATGATCCAGTCCGTATGTATTTGAAGGAAATTGGGGTCGTTCCTCTCTTGACCAACGAAGAGGAAAAAGAATTGGCCCTAGCTGTTGAGGCTGGTGATATCGAGGCCAAACAACGTCTTGCCGAAGCCAACCTTCGTTTGGTGGTTTCCATTGCTAAGCGCTACGTAGGGCGTGGCATGCAGTTTCTTGACTTGATCCAAGAAGGAAACATGGGCTTGATGAAGGCCGTGGATAAGTTTGACTATTCAAAAGGATTCAAGTTTTCAACTTATGCAACTTGGTGGATTCGTCAGGCGATTACTCGTGCCATCGCTGATCAGGCGCGTACTATTCGTATCCCTGTCCACATGGTGGAAACCATTAACAAGCTTGTCCGTGAACAGCGGAATCTCCTTCAGGAATTGGGGCAAGATCCAACTCCTGAACAAATCGCTGAGCGTATGGATATGACACCTGACAAGGTGCGTGAAATCCTAAAAATCGCTCAAGAACCAGTATCGCTTGAAACACCGATTGGTGAAGAGGACGATAGCCATCTTGGGGACTTTATCGAAGACGAAGTGATTGAAAATCCAGTGGACTACACAACTCGAATCGTCTTACGTGAGCAGTTGGATGAAGTCTTGGATACTCTCACAGACCGTGAAGAAAACGTCTTGCGCTTGCGCTTCGGGCTAGATGATGGGAAAATGCGTACTCTTGAAGATGTTGGTAAAGTCTTTAACGTGACTCGTGAACGTATCCGTCAGATTGAGGCCAAGGCTTTGAGAAAATTGCGTCAACCAAGTCGCAGCAAGCCCCTTCGTGATTTTATTGAAGACTAAGAGTGAGGAATAATATGGCTTATACAGAAGAGCAAATTGAAACGATTAAAACTCGTATTTTGACTGCCTTGGAAGAGGTCATCGACCCTGAGTTGGGAATTGATATTGTCAACTTAGGTTTGATTTATGAGATTCGTTTTGATGGTGAAACAGGTCACACGGAAATTGATATGACCTTGACAACTATGGGGTGCCCACTGGCTGACCTCTTAACAGACCAGATACACGATGCGATGACAGAGGTTCCTGAGGTAACTAATACCGAAGTCAAATTGGTCTGGTATCCAGCATGGACGGTTGAAAAAATGAGTCGCTATGCGCGTATCGCCCTAGGAATTAAGTAATCGATTGGAAAATTGCGAGAGACGATTGGAAAAGAGGGGGGCTCCTCCATTTTCCTCTGGTCTCTTCTTTCTTTTACTGATTTTCTTGAAATAAAATGGTATAATGAGTAGTATGGAAAACAAAAAATTGCGTATTAATATGCTAAGTTCAAGTGAAAAGGTGGCTGGTCAAGGAGTGTCAGGAGCCTACCGTGAATTGGTGAGTCTCCTTCATCGTGATGCCAAAGATCAGTTGATTGTTACGGAGAATCTTCCTGTAGAGGCAGATGTAACCCACTTTCACACCATTGATTTCCCTTATTATTTATCCACATTTCAAAAGAAACGCTCTGGGAGAAAAGTTGGCTATGTGCATTTCTTACCTGAGACACTCGAGGGGAGTTTGAAAATTCCATTTTTCTTAAAAGGAATTGTCAAACGCTATGTTTTTTCCTTTTACAATCGGATGGAACACTTGGTGGTGGTTAATCCCATGTTTATCGAGGATCTAGTTGCTGCGGGTATTCCACGAGAAAAAATAACTTATATTCCCAATTTTGTAAATAAAGAAAAATGGCATCCATTACCAGCTGAACAAGTTGCACAACTTCGTGAAGAAATGGAACTCGCCAAAGATCAGTTTGTCGTGGTTGGTGCGGGTCAGGTTCAGAAACGAAAAGGGATAGATGACTTTATCCGTCTTGCTGAAGAATTGCCAGAAATTACCTTTATCTGGGCTGGTGGTTTTTCATTTGGTGGAATAACAGATGGTTATGAACGCTATAAGAAGATTATGGACAATCCACCTAAAAATCTAATTTTCCCAGGTATTGTGTCACCGGAGAGGATGCGGGAACTGTATGCTTTAGCTGATTTGTTCTTACTACCTAGCTATAATGAACTATTCCCTATGACCATCTTAGAGGCAGCTAGTTGCGAGGCTCCTATTATGTTAAGGGATTTGGACCTGTATAAGGTCATTCTTGAGGGAGATTATCGTGCTACAAGTGATGTCTCTGAGATGAGAGAAGCAATCCTAGAATATAAAGAAAATCCTGAAGCGTTGAAAGAATTGAAAGAAAAAGCTAAAAGGATATCCAAGCAGTATTCAGAAGAGCGTTTATTGGGAATTTGGTTAAAATTTTATCGGGAACAGGCTGCTCTAGGTAAAAAGTGAGGTAATCTATGCGAATTGGTTTATTTACAGACACCTATTTTCCTCAGGTTTCCGGGGTTGCGACAAGTATTCGAACCCTGAAGACAGAGCTTGAGAAGCAAGGCCATGCAGTTTTTATCTTTACAACAACAGATAAAGATGTGAACCGCTACGAGGATTGGCAAATTATTCGAATTCCGAGTGTTCCTTTCTTTGCATTTAAAGATCGACGATTTGCCTATAGAGGTTTTACAAAGGCACTTGAAATCGCCAAGCAGTATCAACTCGATATCATTCATACCCAGACAGAATTTTCACTTGGTTTGTTAGGAATTTGGATTGCACGAGAATTGAGAATTCCTGTTATCCATACTTACCATACCCAGTACGAAGACTATGTGCATTATATTGCTAAGGGGATGTTGATTCGTCCAAGTATGGTAAAATATCTAGTACGTGGTTTCCTTCGTGATGTAGACGGAGTAATCTGTCCTAGCGAGATTGTTCGGGACCTTTTATCTAAATACAAAGTGAAGGTTGAAAAACGTGTCATTCCAACCGGAATTGAGCTAGCTAAGTTTGAACGACCTGAGATTAAAGAGGAAAACTTGCAAGAACTTCGTTCGAAGTTAGGTATTCAGGAAGACGAGAAAATGCTACTGAGCCTTTCGCGTATTTCTTATGAGAAGAATATCCAAGCAGTCCTAGATGCTTTTGCTGAAGTATTGAAAGAAGAAGACAAGGTGAAGCTGGTCGTTGCTGGAGACGGTCCTTATCTGGACAGTCTGAAAGAGCAAGCAGTGAAATTAAAACTGCAAAAACATGTGATTTTTACAGGTATGATTGCTCCAAGCGAGACAGCCCTATACTATAAGGCTGCAGATTTCTTCATCTCTGCCTCTACGAGTGAAACTCAGGGCTTAACCTATCTAGAAAGTCTAGCCAGTGGAACGCCTGTCATTGCTCATGGCAACCCCTATCTTGATAACCTGATCAGTGATAAAATGTTTGGTACCCTCTACTATGGAGAACGAGAGCTTGCAGGAGCTGTCCTTGAAGCCTTGATTGCTACTCCTGATATGTCTGAACAAAAGTTGGCGGATAAGTTGTACGAAATTTCGGCTGAGAACTTTGGGAAACGAGTACATGAGTTTTACCTTGATGCCATTATCTCAAATAACTTTGAACATGAATTGCATGATGGAAAACCTGTCAGTCAGCGCTTTTTGAAAACGATTTTATATCTACCCCAACAGGCTGTTACAAGTCCAGTAAAAGAGTCTAAGCGTATTTTACGGGCTTCTCGGAAGCAATTATCCAGCATCAGAGATTATTGGAAAGATGAATTCAAATAATAGAATAAGAGGAAAATATTATGAAAAAATTAATGCGAAGTGGAAAAAACCAAATAATTGGTGGAGTTTGTGCAGGAGTTGCCCATTATTTTGATATTGACCCAACAATTGTTCGTGTTGTTTGGGGTGTTCTTGCATTTTGTTATGGAGCAGGAATCCTTGCTTACATCATTTTATGGGTGGTTGCACCCGTTTCGACAGACTATTAAATTAGAATTATAAAGTGAAAAGGAGAAGTTATGGCTTTTGGAGATAATGGAAAACGTAAAAAAACATTGTTTGAGAAAGTAACACTTGTTGTCGTGCTCATCATGTTGTTTGTGACCCTTGCTGGTATCTTTGCGACAGCACTTGGAGCGTTTAGCAGATTCTAAGCAAGCTGCGAGAATAGAAAAAATAACTAATGACTGGGTTCTCCCCAGCCTTTTTAAAGTGAGAAGAAAATATGAGTATGTTTTTAGATACAGCCAAGATCAAGGTCAAGGCTGGTAATGGTGGCGATGGCATAGTTGCCTTTCGTCGTGAAAAATATGTCCCTAATGGCGGTCCTTGGGGTGGTGATGGTGGACGTGGAGGTAACGTTGTTTTCGTGGTAGACGAAGGCTTACGTACCTTGATGGATTTCCGCTATAACCGTCATTTCAAGGCTGATTCCGGTGAAAAAGGGATGACCAAAGGAATGCATGGACGTGGTGCAGAAGACCTTCGTGTTCGTGTGCCACAGGGAACTACTGTACGTGATGCAGAAACAGGTAAAGTCATTACAGACTTGATTGCACATGGTCAAGAATTTATCGTGGCTCACGGCGGTCGAGGTGGTCGTGGGAATATCCGTTTTGCAACACCAAAAAATCCTGCGCCTGAAATCTCTGAGAATGGAGAGCCAGGTCAAGAACGTGAGTTACAACTGGAATTGAAGATTCTAGCGGATGTTGGTCTAGTCGGTTTCCCATCTGTCGGCAAGTCAACTTTGCTCAGTGTCATTACTTCAGCTAAACCCAAAATCGGTGCTTACCACTTTACGACGATTGTCCCAAATTTAGGTATGGTTCGTACGCAGTCAGGGGAATCTTTTGCAGTAGCAGACCTTCCAGGTTTGATTGAAGGTGCCAGTCAAGGTGTTGGTCTTGGAACCCAGTTTCTTCGTCATATCGAACGTACACGAGTTATCCTCCATGTCATCGATATGTCTGCTAGCGAAGGTCGTGATCCTTATGAGGATTACCTTGCTATCAATAAGGAATTGGAATCTTATAACCTTCGTCTCATGGAACGTCCACAGATCATCGTAGCCAACAAGATGGATATGCCTGAAAGTCAGGAAAATCTGAAAACTTTCAAGGAGAAGTTGGCAGCAAACTACGACGAGTTTGAGGAACTTCCAGTTATCTTCCCTATTTCTGGATTGACCAAGCAAGGGTTGGCGACTCTTTTGGATGCGACAGCTGAATTGTTAGACAAGACTCCAGAATTTCCGATCTACGATGAGTCTGATATGGAAGAAGAGGCGTACTATGGCTTTGACGAGGAAGAAAAAGCCTTTGAGATTAGTCGTGATGATGATGCGACATGGGTACTTTCTGGTGAAAAACTTATGAAACTCTTTAACATGACCAACTTTGACCGTGACGAATCAGTTATGAAATTTGCCCGCCAGTTACGTGGTATGGGGGTTGACGAAGCCCTTCGTGCGCGTGGAGCTAAAGATGGCGATTTGGTCCGCATCGGTAAATTTGAGTTTGAATTTGTAGACTAGGAGAGTGATATGGGAGATAAACCGATATCATTCCGAGATGCAGATGGAAATTTTGTTTCTGCAGCAGATGTGTGGAATGAAAAGAAACTAGAAGAATTGTTTAATCGTCTCAACCCTAAACGTGCTCTTCGATTGGCACGCACAAAGAAAGAAGAAACACAGTCCAAGAAATAAAAAATTCCCGTGATCTTTTGATCACGGGATTTGTGTTATTCGCCAAAGAAAAATGGTGGTGCGTATTTTTTAAGGCTTTCAAAACAAGCTTGCGCTTTTGTAGCATCTTCACAGATAATCATGCAGACATCATCTCCACAAAGCGTTGCAATGACATCTGGAAAGTCCAAGGAATCAATTACAGATCCAAATGATTGGGCTAAACCGGGTAAAGTTTTCAAAATAACTTGGTGTTGGACAGGACGCAACATAACAAGAGCATCTTCCATATAATTTTCGAGACGTTTTTCCCACTTGGAGATAGAGCCTGTATTTAACACGTAGTAAGAATTATCTTCTTCTCGTACTTTTGAAAGGTTCATGGTTTTGATATCGCGTGATAAGGTTGCCTGTGTAACTTGGATATCGTTTTCAGCTAACAAGGCTTGCAATTCCGCTTGGGTATGGATTTTATTTTTTGAAACGAGGGCACGAATAAGTTGTTGTCTGTGTTCAGATTTGTTCATAAGTGTTAATAGCTCCTTTTATGAGGGAATAGTGATAGTAGACTGTGCTAAATCAACAGTCAAGCGATAGTCTGTATTATCTCGAATTGTAATCTCAAAGTCTGTTGTGTAGAGCACTAAGCGGAGAATGTCTCCTTCTTTAAGTTTGTAAATAGTTGGTTGAAGCTCTAGCTTGAAGTCCATCCATTCATTTGGTTGGATTTCTTCGATTGTCAAGAGATCATCTCTGTTTTGAAGATTGAGGTAGCCTTTAGTGATGACACGTTGAGCACTTGGATTGAATGGCAGTTCACAGAGATTTTCTAACATGTGGTAACGACCATTGTCAATGGTTCGGACTGATTGAACTGCTGGATAGGGTTGAAGGTATTTCTGTTGTCCTAGTTGGAGGACTTGAGCAGATAATAATCCCTTATTCGTACTTGATTTGACACGAAGTTTCAGCTCCACTCGACCATTTAAGTGAATGTCTTGACTTACTGGAAGGTCAATGGTGATCTGATTAGCTTTTCCTTGGTAAAGTTCAGTGTTGAAGGTCTGGTAAGTCTTGCCATAACGCTCAAAATCTTTTTGATCATACTGGTTTTGAATTACTTTTTCTTCAGTTCCAAGTGGGAAAGTATGCAGTTTATTCTGTTTGCCAAAGTCGTCAAGGCTCTGCCATGTTTGTGGTACGGTATTGTCCTGCCAGATGACAGTAGGAAGTTGATAGACTGAGTCAAGTCCTAACAATTTCTTACTTAACAAGGCATTCATGGACTCGCGGAAGTCAATCGACTGCCAACTGTTCATATAGACATGGGCACCATGATGGAAAAAGAGGTGCTTGTGGATATGAGTTGGAAGAGCATGAAACATCTGGTAAACATGAAGAGGTTTGACGTTCCAATCCTGAGAACCATGCGTAAAGACGATCTCAGCTCGAACCTTGTGAGCATTGAGCAGATAGTTGCGGTCATGCCAAAATTGATTGTAGTCACCAGTCTTGCGATCAAGTTTCTCTTTAACCTTCTCTAAATCTGCTTGATGAGCTTCATGACCACGAATATAGTCACCAGCTTGGAGGTTGCGGGAGTAGGTCAGTTCAGCAAGTGAGTCAAAATCCTCACCTGGATAGCCACCTGGGCTAGTCACCAAACCATTTTCTCGATAATAGTTGTACCAAGAGGAAATACCTGCTTCAGCGATAATGACTTCTAAGCCATCAACACCAGTGGTGGCGAGACCATTGGACATGGTGCCTAGATAGGAAATTCCTGTTGTTGCAACTTTGCCGTTTGACCAATCAGCCTTGACTTGACGTTTGCGCGTGTGGTCTGTGAAAGCACGGCAACGACCATTAAGCCAGTCAATCACGTTTTTATATGCTTCAATTTGCGGGTAGTCCCCATTAGTCATGAGACCTTGGGAATCTTTAGTTCCAACACCCGATACATAGAGATTGGCAAATCCTCGTGGGAGGAAGTAGTCGTTGAGGGTGTATGAGCTATTGATATGAGCTAACTTTTCTTCAGCTTCAGAGACGACTTCAGCTTGGCCGAGAGGCTCGACTAAATTCAGCTTAGGCTCCTCAAGCTCGATGGTGTGGGCAGGTTTGACCTCAAGTTCTCCCTCCATTTTGTAGAGAGCTTTATCGCTAGCTTTGACGTTGGTCCCTTGGTGATAAGGGCTGGCAGTCATAACTGAAGGAATTTGTCCATCATAACGCGGGCGAATAATGCTGACCTTGACTAAGTCAGGGAGACCGTCTTTATCAGTATCCACACGACTCTCGACATACACGACTTCACGAATGACATCATGAGTAGAGAAGGTTGCCAAGCTCTTACCGTTAAAGTAGTGGTAGTGATTGTCTTCTGAAATGAGTCCGTCACTAACAAGTTGGTCGATGAGCGTATTTCCTTTTTTCGTTCGAGTATTGAGTAACTGATAAAGATTTTCGATGAGATCTCCATAAACAATAGGAAATCCAGTTTCTTTACGGAATTGTTCGGCGTCCTCAAAGTCAACAAGATAGTTAAACCCTAAAAGTTGAAAAACTACCGTGTAGAAAACATCAGCAGTTAAATCACGCTCTGATTGGAAAAAAGTTAATAGATCTGTTTCGTTATCCGCGGCCAAAGTGGATAAGGCATAATCCGTGTTAGAATAAGTGAAAAAACTCCAACGGATGAAGTCTTCAAATTGCTTTTTTAAGGGCAGTTGAGGTGACAATTCCAGACCAAGACTTGCTAGTTCATCTAATTGTTGAGAACTAGTGGTCGGAAGATAGCTAAATTGATTAAAACGCATGGTTCTCTCCTTTGAAAACAGACTGAATTTATTATATCAAAAAATAAGGAAAAATGGAATAAATAAACTTTAATGCAAGAAATTTCGTGAAGCGGAATACCTATTTAGTAAGTTATTATAAAATGATGAATAAATACTATAATAAAAAGCCCTTTCTTAGAATTTTTTATATGTGAAATTGCATATAGAGTCCGGCTTTATTATACTTTACTTAGTATAAAAATGTCTAAAATGATATTCAAATCCATCTTATAATATGAAAAATTAAAGGGAAAAAAGACGGAGAGGTTGTAAATGCTGATGTTGAAAAGAAAGCATCCGAGTTGCTTCAATATCCAACTTAAAATGGTATAATAGTACTATATTTAAAGCAAGGAGGAGATGGAATGATTGCACAACTCGATACCAAGACTGTTTACAGTTTTATGGAAAGTGTGGTTTCGATTGAAAAATATGTACAAACGGCTAAAGAGTATGGCTATTCTCACCTTGCTATCATGGATGTGGATAATCTCTATGGAGCCTATCATTTTCTAGAAGTGACTCGTAAGTATGGCATCCAACCTTTAATTGGTCTTGAAATGACCTTGATCAAAGATGAGGAGAATATTTCTCTTCGTTTTCTAGCCCCATCTACTAAAGGCTATCAAGAGTTGATGAAGCTATCCACTTTAAAAATGACTGGACGGAAAAATTGGTCTGACTTCACCTCCCACCTCGAAGATGTGGCCATTATTGTTCCCTATTTTAATGGGGTCGAACAACTGGACTTGGGGCATGATTATTTTATCGGTGTCAGTCCAGATACTCCTCAAGAAGTCTTTACCAGACCGATTCTTCCACTCTATCAAGTCAACTCTTTTGAAAAAGAAGATATACAAGTTTTGCAAATCTTGTCGGCAGTCAAGGACAATGTCAGTCTTAGGGAAGTGGATGTGCATTCACAACAGGGAATCTTTCTACCTGCCTCAGATTTAGAAGCTCGGTTTAAAAATCGCTTCCCTCAGGCTCTTGTCAATCTTCAGGATTTGATAGAGAATGTAAGCTATCAAATCGACCCAAGTTTAAAACTTCCTCGCTTTAATCCTGAAAGACCAGCAGTAGAAGAACTTCGTGAGAGGGCTGAGCAAGGCTTGAGTGACAAGGGGCTAACCTCAGCTATCTATCATGAGCGACTGAATGAGGAATTAGCTGTGATTCATGATATGGGATTTGACGACTATTTTCTTGTAGTTTGGGATTTGCTCCGTTTTGGACGTTCCCAAGGCTACTATATGGGTATGGGGCGTGGTTCTGCGGTTGGTAGTCTGGTGGCCTACTCACTGGATATTACAGGAATTGATCCAGTTGAAAAGAACCTGATTTTCGAGCGCTTTTTAAATCGTGAGCGCTACACCATGCCCGATATCGATATCGACATCCCTGACCTTTATAGACCAGAGTTCATTCGCTATGTTCGTGATCGGTATGGCAGCCAACATGTGGCACAGATTGTCACTTATTCGACCTTTGGAGCAAAACAGGCAATTCGTGATGTTTTTAAACGCTATGGCGTTCCAGAGTACGAATTAACAAATATTACGAAAAAAATCAGTTTCCGAGATACGCTAACGACAGCCTATGAAAAGAATTTACAGTTTAGGCAGGTCATCAATAGCAAGATTGAATACCAAAAAGCTTTTGAGATTGCTCGAAAGATTGAAGGGTATCCTCGCCAGACCTCTATCCATGCCGCTGGGGTCGTTATGAGTGACCAAGATCTGACAGACTATATCCCGCTCAAATACGGTGAGGATATGCTGATCACCCAATATGATGCACATGCAGTTGAAGCTAATGGCCTTTTAAAAATGGATTTTCTAGGTCTGCGTAACTTGACTTTTGTCCAAAAAATGCAGGAATTACTTGCTGAGTCAGAGGGTGTTCATCTGAGAATCGAAGAGATTGATTTGGAAGATAAGGAAACGCTGGCCCTCTTTGCTGCTGGAAATACCAAGGGGATTTTCCAATTTGAACAACCTGGCGCCATTCGACTCTTGAAACGAGTTCAGCCACAAGTCTTTGAAGAGGTAGTAGCCACAACCTCGCTCAACAGACCAGGGGCAAGCGATTATATTGATAACTTTGTGGCTCGTAAGCACGGCAAAGAAAAGGTGTCGGTGTTAGACCTTGCCTTAGAAGACATCCTTTCATCAACCTACGGTATCATGCTCTATCAAGAGCAAGTCATGCAGGTTGCTCAGCGTTTTGGAGGCTTCAGTCTTGGTAAAGCTGACATTCTCAGACGAGCCATGGGTAAGAAAAATGCTAAAGAGATGCATTTAATGAAGGAAGATTTTATCACAGGAGCTATGAAACTTGGGCATACAGAAGAAAAAGCCAACCAAGTTTTTGCAGTGATGGAAAAGTTTGCGGGCTACGGATTTAACAGATCCCACGCCTATGCCTACTCAGCGCTGGCTTTCCAGCTAGCTTATTTCAAGACGCACTATCCTGCTATTTTCTTTCAAGTCATGTTGAATTATTCAAGCAGTGATTACATTGTGGATGCATTGCAGATGGGCTTTGAAGTAGCCACTTTAGCAATCAATAGTATTCCTTATCACGATAAAATTACCCAGAAAACAATCTATCTTGGTCTGAAAGCCATTAAGGGCATGCCAAGAGATTTTTCTTACTGGATCATCGAAAATCGTCCTTTCTCAAGCATTGAAGATTTCGTCACACGCCTTCCTAAGAATTACAAGAAACTGTCGCTTTTGACTCCTTTGGTTGAACTGGGACTATTTGATGAATTTGACAAGAACCGCCAGAAAATCCTAGTGAATCTGCCCAACCTATTTGTCTTTGTTGAAGAGTTGGGAGGACTCTTTGCGGATGCAAACTATAGTTGGACGGAGGCTGATGATTTTACAGAAGCAGAGAAATTTTACAAGGAGCAGGAACTGATTGGGGTAGGTATCAGTGCCCATCCTCTCCAAACTCTTGCCAAACAAGCCCTATATCCGACGACGCCAATCACTAATCTAACCGAGGGAGCTCAAGCTACTCTCCTAGTTGAAGTGCAAAAACTAAAAGTGATTCGAACTAAGAAGGGCGAGAGTATGGCCTTTCTACAGGTTCACGACAGTAAGTCTAAACTGGATGTGACTGTATTTTCAGACCAATATAGAAAATTCGCTTCCATCTTATCTGAAGGGAAATTCTACTACATCAATGGCAAAGTTCAATCCCGAGATGGTCGTTTGCAAATGATTGCACAAGATTTGAAAGAAGCAGTGGCGGAACGATTCTGGATCCAAGTTAAAAATCATGAATACGATAAAGAGATTTCAAATATCCTAGAACAATACAAAGGCCCAATTCCTGTGATTATCAGGTATGAAGAGGAGCAAAAAACAGTTGTTTCTACACGGCATTTTGTAAAAAAAGAGCTTGCCTTACAGGGGAAATTAAAGGAAATCACCATGAAAACGATTTATCGCTAAAAATACGAAAAATAGAAGAATTTTCGATTTAAATGTGGTATAATCAGTAAGAATGTTAAAAGGAAAAGGAGCAAAAACCAAATGAAACGTATTGCTGTTTTGACCAGTGGTGGAGACGCCCCTGGTATGAATGCTGCCATCCGTGCAGTAGTTCGCCAAGCAATCTCAGAAGGAATGGAAGTATTTGGTATCTATGATGGATACGCTGGTATGGTTGCCGGCGAAATTTATCCACTTGATGCTGCTTCAGTAGGAGACATCATTTCCCGTGGTGGTACTTTCCTTCACTCTGCTCGTTACCCTGAGTTTGCACAACTTGAAGGCCAACTTAAAGGGATTGAGCAGTTGAAAAAACACGGTATCGAAGGTGTCGTTGTTATCGGTGGTGACGGTTCTTATCACGGAGCTATGCGCTTGACTGAGCATGGATTCCCTGCTATCGGACTTCCAGGTACAATTGATAACGATATCGTAGGTACTGACTTCACAATCGGATTTGATACTGCAGTTACTACTGCAATGGATGCAATCGATAAGATTCGTGATACATCATCAAGTCACCGTCGTACTTTCGTTGTTGAAGTAATGGGACGTAATGCTGGTGATATCGCACTTTGGGCAGGTATTGCAACTGGTGCTGATGAAATCATTATCCCTGAAGAAGGCTTCAAGATGGAAGATATCGTAGCTAGTATCAAAGCTGGTTATGAATGTGGTAAAAAACACAACATCATCGTTTTGGCCGAGGGGGTTATGTCAGCCGATGAATTCGGTAAGAAACTCAAGGAAGCAGGAGATACTAGTGACCTTCGTGTGACTGAGCTTGGACATATCCAACGTGGTGGTTCACCAACCGCTCGTGACCGTGTATTAGCGTCACGTATGGGAGCACACGCTGTTAAACTTCTCAAACAAGGAATCGGTGGTGTCGCTGTTGGTATCCGTAACGAAAAAATGGTTGAGAATCCAATTCTTGGAACAGCAGAAGAAGGGGCCTTGTTTAGCCTAACAGCTGACGGCAAAATCGTTGTTAACAACCCTCACAAAGCTGACCTTGGACTTGCTAGCTTGAACAAGAGCTTGTCATAATCAACTTTAACTAATCTGGTAAAATGACCATAAAAGGTCAAATTATATAAAGGAGTCACAAATCATGAATAAACGTGTAAAAATCGTTGCAACTTTGGGTCCTGCGGTTGAAATCCGTGGTGGAAAGAAATTCGGTGATGACGGATACTGGGGTGAAAAACTTGACGTTGAAGCTTCAGCAAAAAACATTGCTAAATTGATTGAAGCAGGAGCTAACACTTTCCGTTTCAACTTCTCACACGGTGACCACCAAGAACAAGGTGAACGTATGGCAACTGTTAAACTTGCAGAAAAACTTGCAGGTAAAAAAGTTGGTTTCCTTCTTGATACTAAAGGACCAGAAATCCGTACTGAGTTGTTCGAAGGTGAAGCTAAAGAGTACTCATACAAAACTGGTGAAAAAATCCGTGTTGCAACTAAACAAGGAATCAAATCAACTCGTGAAGTGATTGCTTTGAACGTTGCTGGTGCTCTTGACATCTATGATGACGTTGAAGTTGGTCGCCAAGTATTGGTTGACGATGGTAAACTTGGTCTTCGCGTTGTGGAAAAAGACGATGCAACTCGTGAATTTGTAGTCGAAGTGGAAAATGACGGTGTGATCGCTAAACAAAAAGGTGTAAACATCCCTAACACTAAAATTCCTTTCCCAGCTCTTGCTGAACGTGATAACGATGATATCCGCTTTGGTCTTGAACAAGGTATTAACTTCATCGCGATTTCATTCGTTCGTACTGCAAAAGACGTTAACGAAGTTCGTGCAATCTGTGAAGAAACTGGTAACGGCCACGTTCAATTGTTCGCTAAAATCGAAAACCAACAAGGTATCGACAACTTGGATGAAATCATTGAAGCTGCTGACGGTATCATGATCGCTCGTGGTGACATGGGTATCGAAGTACCATTCGAAATGGTTCCAGTTTACCAAAAAATGATTATTACTAAAGTGAACGCAGCAGGTAAAGTTGTTATCACAGCAACAAACATGCTTGAAACAATGACTGAAAAACCACGTGCAACTCGTTCAGAAGTATCAGACGTATTTAACGCTGTTATCGACGGAACTGACGCTACAATGCTTTCAGGTGAGTCTGCAAACGGTAAATACCCACTTGAGTCAGTAACAACAATGGCTACAATTGACAAGAACGCTCAAACTCTTCTTAATGAATACGGACGTTTGAACTCAGATACTTTCGAACGTAACTCTAAGACAGAAGTTATGGCTTCAGCTGTTAAAGACGCTACTAACTCAATGGATATCAAATTGGTTGTAACTCTTACTAAGACAGGTCACACAGCACGTTTGATTTCTAAATACCGTCCAAATGCTGATATCTTGGCATTGACATTTGACGAATTGACAGAACGTGGATTGATGTTGAACTGGGGTGTTATCCCAATGTTGACAGATGCTCCATCATCAACTGACGATATGTTCGAAATCGCTGAACGTAAAGCAGTTGAAGCAGGTCTTGTACAATCTGGTGACGATATCGTTATCGTTGCAGGTGTGCCAGTTGGAGAAGCTGTTCGTACAAACACAATGCGCATCCGCACTGTACGTTAATCTAACATTACAAAGCCTATCATATCAAGCTTTATCGCTTGTGTGATAGGTCTTTTTTTATCGAAATGGAATGTTTAATCAATAGGAATGGGAAAAAAATGAAAATTATGGTATAATAGAACGAAAAGACCTTTTTAGTAAATTTTGAAAGAGTAAAACATGAGAAAAATTGTCATCAATGGTGGACGTCCATTGCAAGGTGAGATCACCATTAGTGGTGCTAAAAATAGTGTTGTAGCACTTATTCCAGCTATTATCTTATCAGATGATATTGTCACTTTAGATTGTGTTCCAGATATTTCAGACGTTGCTAGTCTTGTCGAAATCATGGAGATTATGGGGGCAACTGTTAAGCGTTATGACGATGTCTTGGAAATTGATCCAAGAGGCGTTCAAAACATTCCTATGCCTTATGGTAAGATTAATAGCTTACGTGCTTCTTATTATTTCTACGGAAGTCTTTTAGGTCGCTTTGGTGAAGCTACAGTTGGACTTCCTGGTGGATGTGATCTGGGACCTCGTCCGATTGACCTTCACTTAAAAGCCTTTGAAGCCATGGGTGCTAAGGTCAGCTATGAGGGAGATAATATGAATTTATCTGCCCAAGGTAAGGGACTTCATGGCGCAAATATTTACATGGATACCGTCAGCGTTGGTGCAACGATTAACACTATGATTGCTGCGGTTAAAGCCAAGGGACGCACTGTCATTGAAAATGCGGCTCGTGAACCGGAAATTATTGATGTCGCTACCCTTTTGAACAATATGGGTGCCCACATTCGTGGTGCGGGGACCGATATCATCATTATTGATGGTGTTGAGAAACTTCATGGAACGCGTCACCAAGTCATTCCAGACCGTATCGAAGCTGGAACCTATATTTCACTTGCTGCAGCGGTAGGAAAAGGAATTCGCATTAACAACGTTCTCTATGAGCACTTAGAAGGTTTTATCGCCAAACTAGAGGAAATGGGCGTTCATATGACAGTCTCAGAAGACAGTATCTTCGTTGAAGAACAGTCTGATTTGAAGGCTATCAATATCAAAACAGCTCCTTATCCTGGATTTGCAACCGATTTGCAACAGCCTATAACTCCGCTATTGCTGACCGCTCAAGGTCGTGGAACCATTATTGATACGATCTATGAGAAACGTGTTAATCATGTTTTTGAGTTAGCAAAAATGGATGCGGATATTACGACCACAAATGATCACATTATTTACAACGGTGGTCGTAAGTTACACGGGGCAAGCGTAAAAGCTACAGACTTGCGAGCTGGTGCAGCACTTGTTATTGCTGGCTTGATGGCTCAAGGCCAGACTGAAATTACGAATATTGAGTTTATCCTGCGTGGCTACTCAGATATTATTGAGAAATTACGTAGTCTCGGAGCGGATATTACACTTATTGAAGACTAAACCGTTGAGGTGATTATGAATATTTGGACCAAATTAGCAATGTTTTCTTTTTTTGAAACGGAGCGCTTGTATTTGCGTCCTTTCTTTTTTAGTGACAGTCAAGCGTTTTTCGAGATTGCTTCCAATCCTGAAAATTTACAGTTTATTTTTCCCAGTCAATCAAGTTTAGAAGAAAGTCAATACGCACTTGCCAACTATTTTATGAAGGCTCCTCTAGGTGTTTGGGCAATTTGTCTCCAAGGAAATCAGGAAATGATTGGCTCCATTAAATTTGAAAAAATTGATGAAATCAAAAAAGAAGCAGAAATTGGTTATTTCTTAAAAAAGGATTCTTGGTCACAAGGTTATATGACAGAAGTAGTTACCAAGCTATGTCAGCTTTCATTTGAAGAATTTGGTTTAAAACAATTATCCATCATCACTCATCTGGAGAATCAAGCTAGTCAAAAAGTAGCCTTGAAATCAGGCTTTAGTCTCTTCCGACAGTTTAAGGGGAGCGACCGCTATACACGAAAAATGAGGGACTATCTTGAATTTCGATATATAAAAGGAGAATTCAATGAGTAAACACCAGGAAATTTTGTCCTATCTGGAAGAGTTGCCAATTGGGAAAAGAGTTAGTGTTCGCAGTATCTCTAATCACCTAGGTGTTAGTGATGGAACCGCCTACCGAGCTATCAAAGAAGCTGAAAATCGTGGCATCGTTGAAACTCGGCCACGTAGTGGAACCATACGAGTTAAGCCAAAGAAAGTGGCTATTGAACGGCTAACCTATGCTGAAATCGCTGAAGTCACCTCCTCTGAGGTTTTAGCCGGTCAGGAAGGGCTAGAGAGAGAGTTTAGCAAATTCTCCATTGGGGCTATGACAGAGCAAAATATCCTGTCCTATCTCCATGATGGTGGTCTTGTGATCGTAGGTGACCGTACTCGTATTCAACTTCTAGCCTTGGAAAATGAAAATGCGGTCCTCGTTACAGGTGGTTTTCATGTTCAGGATGATGTTCTTGAGTTGGCCAATAAAAAAAATATTCCAGTCCTGAGAAGTAAACATGATACTTTTACAGTAGCAACCATGATTAACAAGGCCCTTTCAAATGTTCAAATCAAAACCGATATTCTGACAGTTGAAAAGCTCTATCGTCCCAGTCATGAGTATGGTTTTTTGAGAGAAACAGATACAGTCAAAGACTATCTAGACTTGGTTCGTAAGAACAGAAGTAGCCGTTTTCCAGTCGTTAACCAATACCAAGTGGTTGTTGGAGTTGTTACCATGCGTGACGCAGGAGACAAGTCTCCCAGCACGACGATTGACAAGGTGATGACGCGCAGTATCTTCGTAACAGGATTGGCGACCAATATTGCCAATGTCAGTCAACGAATGATTGCAGAAGACTTTGAGATGGTTCCCGTTGTCAGAAGTAACCAAACCCTACTCGGTGTTATAACACGACGAGATGTCATGGAAAAGATGAGCCGTTCCCAAGTTTCTGCCTTGCCAACTTTCTCAGAGCAAATTGGGCAAAAACTATCTTACCATCATGATGAAGTCGTCATAACTGTTGAGCCCTTCATGTTGGAGAAAAATGGGGTCCTTGCTAATGGAGTCTTGGCTGAAATCCTCAACCATATGACCCAAGACCTCGTTGTGAATAGCGGACGAAATCTCATCATTGAACAGATGTTGATTTATTTCTTGCAGGCTGTACAGATAGATGATACTCTGCGGATTCAGGCTCGTATTATTCACCACACGAGACGCTCAGCTATTATTGATTATGATATTTATCATGGTCATCAGATTGTTTCAAAAGCAAATGTTACGGTTAAAATTAATTAGAATCTAGGAGAAAAAATGATAACTTTAAAATCAGCACGTGAAATCGAAGCCATGGACAAGGCTGGTGATTTCCTAGCAAGTATCCATATCGGCTTACGTGATTTGATTAAGCCAGGCGTAGATATGTGGGAAGTCGAAGAGTACGTTCGTCGACGTTGTAAAGAGGAAAATTTCCTTCCTTTACAGATTGGCGTGGACGGCGCAGTCATGGATTACCCCTATGCCACTTGTTGCTCTCTTAACGACGAAGTAGCTCACGCTTTTCCACGTCATTACATCTTGAAAGATGGAGACTTGCTCAAGGTTGATATGGTACTGGGTGGTCCGATTGCCAAATCCGACCTCAATGTATCTAAACTCAACTTTAATAATGTTGAGCAAATGAAAAAATACACCCAAAGCTATACTGGTGGTTTAGCAGACTCATGTTGGGCTTATGCGGTTGGTACACCGTCTGAAAAAGTGAAAAACCTGATGGACGTGACCAAGGAAGCTATGTATATAGGGATCGAGAAAGCGATTGTCGGCAATCGTATCGGTGATATCGGTGCGGCCATTCAAGAATACGCTGAAAGTCGCGGTTACGGTGTTGTTCGTGATTTGGTTGGTCATGGTGTTGGTCCCACTATGCATGAAGAGCCAATGGTTCCTAACTACGGTATTGCAGGCCGTGGACTCCGTCTCCGTGAAGGAATGGTACTAACCATTGAACCCATGATTAATACTGGTGACTGGGAAATCGATACAGATATGAAGACTGGCTGGGCTCATAAGACTATAGATGGCGGCCTGTCTTGCCAATATGAACACCAGTTTGTTATTACCAAAGACGGTCCTGTTATCTTGACTAGTCAAGGTGAAGAAGGAACGTATTAAAATAAAGGAGCTTAGCTCCTTTTTTTGTGTCAAATTTAGTCAAAATAAATAAGCGTAGCAGACTTCTTACAATTTTTTTCTTTTATAGTAAAATAAGATTAGAATTTTGAGAAAGTAGGTAATTCGTTGGAGTCGATTATATTTCTAGTATCCGTTTTTTTAGCAGGTATTCTGTCCTTCTTTTCACCCTGCATCTTTCCCTTGCTACCTGTCTATGCTGGTATTTTACTGGATGATCAGGGAAATTCGAAAAGTTTCCACTTTTTTGGAAGAGACGTTGCCTGGTCAGGCTTAATTCGGACCTTGTGTTTTATTGCAGGAATCTCCCTCATTTTCTTTATTCTAGGATTTGGGGCTGGATTCCTAGGGCACATGCTCTATGCAGACTGGTTTCGTTATGCTATGGGGACAGTCATTATTCTTTTAGGGCTTCACCAGATGGAAATCTTGCATTTCAATAAACTGGAAGTTCAAAAGACAGTCACCTTCAAACAATCAAAGTCAAATCACTATCTATCAGCCTTTTTACTTGGGATAACCTTTAGTTTTGGCTGGACTCCTTGTATCGGACCAGTTTTAAGTTCGGTCTTAGCTCTAGCGGCTTCAGGAGGGAATGGTGCTTGGCAAGGAGCCATGTTAACATTAGTATACACATTGGGGCTGGCTCTTCCTTTCCTTGTTTTAGCCTTGGCTTCGGGCTGGATTATGCCCTATTTTAGTAAATTAAAACCCCATATGATTCTACTAAAGAAAATCGGGGGAACTTTGATTATTTTGATGGGATTATTATTAATGCTAGGGCAGTTAAATGCCTTGTCAGGAATTCTTGGATAAAAGGAGAAAAAGATGAAAAAAGTTATTTTTATAGGATTGAGTATTATGTCTCTATTTCTATTGATTGCCTGTGGTGAAAAAGAAACCAAACAGACAAGCAGTCCAAAACAACCTGCTGTACAACAAATCGCAGTGGGTAAGGATGCGCCAGACTTTACCTTGCAGTCTATGGATGGCAAAGAAGTGAAGTTATCAGACTATAAAGGGAAAAAGGTCTATTTGAAATTCTGGGCTTCTTGGTGTGGACCATGTAAAAAAAGCATGCCTGAGCTGATGGAATTAGCTGCCAAACAAGATCGAGACTTTGAAATCTTGAGTGTCATTGCACCAGGTCTACAAGGTGAAAAAACAGTTCAAGACTTTCCAAAATGGTTTCAAGAACAAGGCTACAAGGATATACCAGTCTTGTATGATACCCAAGCAACTGCCTTTCAAGCCTACCAAATTCGTAGTATTCCAACGGAATACTTGATTGACAGTCAAGGTAAAATCGGAAAAATCCAATTTGGAGCTATTAGTAATGCTGATGCAGAAGCGGCTTTTAAAGAGATGAAATAAAATAAAGAAAAAATCGCGATTGTTCGCGATTTTTTTATAGTTTCTCATTGATAAAGCGGATAAATTGATTCCACCAAACCTTCAAAAAGAAGGCTTTTTCTACTTTCTTTTCAGCGACCATTTCAAAAGAAGGTTTTTCAGAAGTGAGATAACCTTGACCGACCAAATCCTGATCGTCATAGGTTAGAGTACCGACAACCTTGCCTTCTTCCAGTGGGGCTATTTCTGATTTTGGTGTGAATTGAAGAGCTGATGTTGTTTCACTTCCAACTCGTTGGACGATTGCAATATCTGACTTAGCAATTGCAGCTACCTTATCTTCTTTCCCATCAAGGACTGTCACTTTGCTATCTTTATAGGTTTCGCCTTTCTGAACGACAGTTTTTAAAGCAAAGTTTGCAGAAACATAATCTAAAAGTGAAGAAGTTGCAGTAAAACGTGCATAAGGGTTGCTATCTTGCTGGTCTGCATTTAAAACAACCGTAATGATACGCATCCCTTTCTCAACAGTTGTTCCAACGAAAGAAGCACCAGCTTTGTCGGTAGTACCTGTTTTCAAACCGTCGACACCACCACGATAGGCTGGCATTCCTTCCAACATATAGTTGGTTGAGTGGATTTCAAGTCCAGCAAAAGTAGAAGTTGGCTTTTTGGTGATTTCCAAAACTTGAGGATAATCTCGGATGAGATTACGAGCGACGATTGCAACGTCGTAGGCACTCAACTTGTTTTCATCATCTTTTTTAGAACCGGGATAGATATTATCACCAAGGGTCTCATTATTTAAACCAGTTGTATTTACAATGGTTGCATCTTGAATTCCCCATTCAAGAAGTTTAGCCCTCATTTTGTCTACAAAGTCTTTCTCAGAACCAGCAATTTTTTCTGCTAGCGCAATCGCAGCACTGTTTGCACTGGATACCATTGTAGCCTCTAATAATTGTTCAACAGTATAATTTCGAGCTTCCATAGGGACGTTACTCGCCTCAGAATTAGTTGTAAGTTTGTAAGGATAGTCCGAAATATCGACAGGTGTAGATAGGCTGATAGTTCCTTGTTCCAAGGCCTCATAGACCAAATAGACTGTAACAAGTTTAGTAATAGAAGCAATTTCTACAGGCTGATTTGCATCTTTCTCGTAGAGGATTTTTCCAGTTGTAGCCTCGACAGCAATGGCATGTTTAGCAGCAACATCAAACTCCTGAGCAGAAACAGTAGAAACTGTTCCAAAAACAAAAAGTGTTATAAAAGATAGAATTATTTTTTTCATATTAGCTTTATTTTATCATAAAGAAAAAAAATATTCTCGATTTTATACTAAAGCCATCTTATCTTTTGAAGAAATATGATAAAATAAATAGAGGAGGATGCCTATGTTCCGTAGAAACAAATTATTTTTTTGGACAGCTGAAATTTTATTATTAACACTGATTTTCTATCTTTGGAGAGAGATGGGAGCCATCATTACTCCCTTCGTGACAGTTGTGAATACCATCATGATTCCATTTTTGTTAGGTGGATTTTTTTACTACATTACCAATCCAATCGTTACCTTTTTGGAAAAGAGATGTAAGATTAATCGTCTAATTGGTGTCTTGGTCACTCTCTGTGCTTTAATTGGTGCCATCGTTGTAGGGGTCGTCTATCTCTTGCCGATTCTGATTAATCAGTTGACTAGCTTGATTATTTCTAGTCAAAACATCTATAGCAGATTGCAGGATTTGGTTATTGATTTGTCGATGAACCCTATTTTCCAGAATATCGATATTCAACAAACAATTCAACAGTTAAATCTCTCCTATGTGGATATCCTACAGAATATTCTTAATAGCGTCAGCAACAGTTTAGGAAGCGTCCTTTCAGCCTTGTTTAGCACGGTTCTGATTCTCATTATGACCCCTGTCTTCTTGATTTATTTCTTGTTAGATGGACATAAGTTGCTGCCTATGTTGGAACGAACTGTCTTAAAACATGACAAATTAAATCTCTCTAGCCTTTTAACCAATCTCAATACAACCATAGCACGTTATATCAGCGGAATTGCGATTGATGCGGTTATTATTGGATGTTTAGCCTATATTGGCTATAGCGTTATCGGATTAAAGTACGCCCTAGTTTTTGCTATTTTCTCTGGAATCGCAAATTTGATTCCTTATGTTGGTCCAAGTATTGGTTTAATTCCAATGGTGATTGCCAATGTGTTCACAGATCCTCATCGTATGTTGATTGCGGTTGCTTATATGCTTATTATTCAGCAGATTGACGGAAATGTTCTCTATCCACGTATCGTTGGAGGAGTTATGAAAGTACATCCGATTACGATTTTGGTGCTCCTTTTACTGTCAAGTAATATCTACGGCGTCATAGGGATGATTGTAGCAGTGCCAACCTACTCTATTCTCAAAGAAATCACTAAGTTCTTGGCAAAATTATATGAAAATCATAAGGAAGCTAAAGAACTGGAAAAATCAGAATCAATTTAGAATCAGGGAAACCTGATTTTTTTGTGAGCATAATACTGCTAGAATGAAATAAGCTTGAATTGTATAAAGAAGCAGAAGAACAGCACTTTGTAAGATTCAGATTAATTCACAAAATATGTGTAAAACACTTGCAATTTAGCAGAAATTTGATAAAATAGTAAGGAAAGTTAGACTGTATTGCCTACTGTCTATCTATAAAATATATTTTATTGGAGGCTTTTACTCAAATGGCAAAAGAAAAATACGATCGTAGTAAACCACACGTTAACATTGGTACTATCGGACACGTTGACCACGGTAAAACTACTTTGACTGCAGCTATCACAACTGTTTTGGCACGTCGCTTGCCTTCAGCAGTTAACCAACCTAAAGACTATGCGTCTATCGATGCTGCTCCAGAAGAACGCGAACGCGGTATCACTATCAACACTGCGCACGTTGAGTATGAAACTGCAAAACGTCACTATGCTCACATCGACGCTCCAGGACACGCGGACTACGTTAAAAACATGATCACTGGTGCTGCTCAAATGGACGGAGCTATCCTTGTAGTAGCTTCAACTGACGGACCAATGCCACAAACTCGTGAACACATCCTTCTTTCACGTCAAGTTGGTGTTAAACACCTTATCGTCTTCATGAACAAAGTTGACTTGGTAGACGACGAAGAATTGCTTGAATTGGTTGAAATGGAAATCCGTGACCTCTTGTCAGAATACGACTTCCCAGGTGACGATCTTCCAGTTATCCAAGGTTCAGCTCTTAAAGCACTTGAAGGTGATACTAAATACGAAGATATCATCATGGAATTGATGGATACTGTTGATGAGTACATCCCAGAACCAGAACGTGATACAGATAAACCATTGCTTCTCCCAGTCGAAGACGTATTCTCAATCACTGGACGTGGTACTGTTGCTTCAGGACGTATCGACCGTGGTACTGTTCGTGTCAACGACGAAATCGAAATCGTTGGTATCAAAGACGAAACTCAAAAAGCAGTTGTTACTGGTGTTGAAATGTTCCGTAAACAACTTGATGAAGGTCTTGCCGGAGATAACGTAGGTGTGCTTCTTCGTGGTATTCAACGTGACGAAATCGAACGTGGACAAGTTATCGCTAAACCAGGTTCAATCAACCCACACACTAAATTCAAAGGTGAAGTCTACATCCTTACTAAAGAAGAAGGTGGACGTCACACTCCATTCTTCAACAACTACCGCCCACAATTCTACTTCCGTACTACTGACGTTACAGGTTCAATCGAACTTCCAGCAGGTACTGAAATGGTAATGCCTGGTGATAACGTGACTATCGACGTTGAGTTGATCCACCCAATCGCCGTAGAACAAGGTACTACATTCTCTATCCGTGAGGGTGGACGTACTGTTGGTTCAGGTATGGTTACAGAAATCGAAGCTTAATTCGATTAAGTTCCCAGAAGAACAATTATTTAAGTCAGACACTAAAAGAATCTTGCCTTGCAAGGTTCTTTTTTTGTTCTTGATCTATTTAAAGCGCTCCTACTCTAGCAGTATAATCGTTTTTTTGGTATAATAAAGGTTATGGAAATCGAAAAAACCAATCGTATGAATGCGCTTTTTGAATTTTATGCTGCGCTTTTGACAGACAAGCAGATGAACTATATTGAACTCTACTATGCTGATGACTACAGTCTTGCTGAGATTGCTGAAGAGTTCGGTGTCAGTCGTCAAGCTGTTTATGATAATATCAAGCGGACGGAAAAGATTCTAGAAGATTATGAGATGAAACTGCACATGTATTCGGACTACATTGTCCGCAGTCAGATTTTTGACCAGATCTTGGAGCGTTATCCCAAGGATGACTTTCTGCAGGAGCAGATAGAAGTTTTAACAAGCATTGATAATAGAGAATAAGAGGAAGAAAAATGGCATTTGAAAGTTTAACAGAACGTTTGCAGAACGTTTTTAAAAATCTACGTAAAAAGGGAAAAATCTCTGAGGCTGATGTCCAAGAAGCAACCAAAGAAATTCGCTTGGCTCTGCTTGAGGCCGACGTTGCCTTGCCTGTTGTAAAAGACTTTATCAGGAAGGTTCGTGAACGCGCAGTCGGACACGAGGTCATTGATACCCTTAATCCAGCCCAACAGATTATCAAAATCGTTGATGAGGAACTGACGGCTGTTTTAGGTTCCAATACGGCAGAAATTATCAAGTCACCAAAAATTCCAACCATTATCATGATGGTCGGTTTGCAGGGGGCTGGTAAAACGACATTTGCTGGTAAGCTGGCTAATAAACTCAAGAAGGAAGAAAATGCTCGTCCTTTGATGATTGCGGCAGATATTTATCGTCCAGCAGCCATCGATCAGTTGAAAACACTTGGACAACAGATTGATGTTCCTGTCTTCGCGCTTGGGACAGAGGTTCCAGCTGTTGAGATTGTTCGTCAAGGTTTGGCGCAAGCACAAGCCAATCACAACGACTATGTCTTGATTGATACGGCAGGACGATTGCAGATTGATGAGCTCTTGATGAATGAGCTTCGTGACGTAAAAGCATTGGCCCAACCAAACGAAATTCTACTCGTCGTTGATGCCATGATTGGTCAGGAAGCGGCTAATGTTGCCCGTGAATTCAATGCTCAGTTAGAAGTAACTGGTGTCATCCTTACCAAGATTGATGGGGACACTCGTGGTGGTGCAGCTTTGTCTGTTCGCCACATCACTGGTAAACCTATCAAGTTTACTGGTACGGGTGAAAAGATTACGGATATCGAAACCTTCCATCCAGACCGTATGTCTAGCCGTATCCTTGGTATGGGGGATATGCTGACCTTGATTGAAAAAGCTTCTCAGGAATACGATGAGCAAAAAGCCCTTGAAATGGCTGAGAAGATGCGTGAAAACACCTTTGATTTCAATGATTTCATTGATCAATTGGATCAGGTGCAAAATATGGGGCCAATGGAAGACTTGCTCAAGATGATCCCAGGTATGGCTAACAATCCAGCCCTTCAAAATATGAAGGTGGATGAGCGCCAGATTGCGCGCAAACGTGCCATTGTGTCTTCCATGACACCTGAGGAGCGTGAAAATCCTGATTTGTTAAATCCAAGTCGTCGCCGTCGTATTGCTGCAGGTTCTGGAAATACCTTTGTCGAAGTCAATAAATTCATCAAGGACTTTAACCAGGCCAAACAGCTCATGCAAGGTGTCATGTCTGGGGATATGAACAAGATGATGAAGCAGATGGGAATCAATCCCAATAACCTTCCTAAAAATATGCCAAATATGGGAGGGATGGATATGTCAGCTCTTGAAGGCATGATGGGACAAGGTGGAATGCCCGATATGTCAGCTCTTGGAGGAGCAGGCATGCCAGATATGAGCCAGATGTTTGGTGGCGGACTCAAAGGTAAAATTGGCGAATTTGCTATGAAACAGTCTATGAAACGCATGGCCAACAAAATGAAGAAAGCTAAGAAGAAACGCAAATAAAAAAAGGAAAGCAGAAATGCTTTCCCTGCATATAAAAAAGAACTCTGATTCAGATTCAGAGTTCTTTTTTAGTGCGATTGGCCTATTCCCACTCAACGGTTGCTGGTGGTTTACTTGTAATATCGTAGACGATGCGGTTAACGTGGTCAACTTCGTTTACGATACGTACAGAAATCTTTTGAAGGACTTCCCAAGGAATCTTGGCAAAGTCAGCTGTCATCCCATCGATAGAAGTGATAGCACGAATGGCAATCGTGTAGTCATAAGTACGACCATCACCCATAACACCGACTGAACGAACGCCTGTGTTGACAGTGAAGTATTGCCAGATATCGCGGTCAAGACCAGCTTTAGCGATTTCTTCACGAAGGATAGCATCAGACTCACGAACAGTTTCTAGTTTTTCTTCAGTGATTTCACCCATGACACGGATAGCAAGACCTGGTCCTGGGAATGGTTGGCGCCATACGATGTGGTCTGGCATACCAAGCTCTGTACCAAGGGCACGAACTTCGTCTTTATAAAGAGTGTTCAATGGTTCAATCAATTCAAACTGCATGTCTTCTGGTAGACCACCAACGTTGTGGTGTGACTTGATGGTTTGGGCTGTATCTGTACCAGACTCAATCACGTCAGTGTAAAGCGTTCCCTGAGCAAGGAATTTTACATCTTTTAGCTTTCTTGCTTCGTCATCAAAGACATAAACAAACTCGTTACCGATGATTTTACGTTTTTGTTCAGGATCAGAAACGCCAGCAAGTTTGTCAAGGAAGCGTTTTGCAGCGTCTGCTTTGACGATATTCAAACCAAACTTACCACCAAGCATGTCCATAACTTGGTCAGCTTCTCCCTTACGGAGAAGACCGTGATCTACAAAGATACAGATTAATTGATCACCGATTGCTTTTTGAAGAAGAACGCCAACAACAGAAGAGTCAACACCACCTGATAGACCTAGAAGAACACGTTTGTCACCTACAGTTTCTCGGATTTTCTTGATCTGCATGTCGATGAAGTTGTCCATTGACCAGTCGCCTTTAGCCTTACAGATGTTGAGGGCAAAGTTGCGAAGGATATCATTTCCGTATACAGAATGGTGCACTTCTGGGTGGAATTGGATACCATAGATGTGCTTGTCAGGGTTTTCAATAGCTGCATAAGGGCAGTCGGCAGAAGTACCTGTACGAACAAAGTCAGCAGGAATCTCAGTAACCGCATCACCGTGGCTCATCAAAACAATCTGTTCTTCAGGAGTCCCTTCAAAGAGGGCAGAAGTGGTATGAGTAAGTGGTGATTGGCCATACTCGCGGTTACCAGCATCACCTGCAGGAACAACTTTTCCTCCAAGCTTATGAGTTAAAAGTTGCATACCGTAGCAGATTCCCAAAATTGGAATGCCAAGTTCAAAAATTTCTGGGTCAATATCAAATGAACCATCTTCGTATACAGAGTTTGGTCCACCAGAGAGGATGATCCCTACAGGGTTAATCGCACGAACCTCTGCAGCTGAGATTTTGTGACTTTTTAGCTCTGAAAAAACACCAATTTCACGAATACGGCGTGAAATCAGCTGGTTGTATTGGCTACCATAGTCCAGCACAATGATCTTTTCGACATCTTGCAAGTCAGTTGAAATGTTGCTCATCTTTTTCCTTTCTCAAAAGAAATATCTTTTTCAATATTCTATCACAAATAGGGGCGAATTACCAACTAAACAAGGCAAAGTTTGACTTTTTCTTAGCAAATACGGTACAATGGAGAAAATAAAGAAAAGAAGTGAGAATCATGTTACCAGCTTATATGAAAATCCACGATCAGATCAAGAAGGATATAGATGAGCATCATTGGAAAATCGGAGAGAGGCTTCCAAGTGAGCGAGATTTAGCGGAACAGTTTCAAGTTAGCCGGATGACATTACGCCAGGCTATCTCTCTCTTGGTTGAGGAAGGAGTTTTGGAGCGTCGAGTAGGAAGTGGGACTTTTGTCTCTAGCACTCGTGTCCAAGAAAAAATGAGGGGAACGACAAGTTTTACGGAGATTGTCAAATCTCAGGGGAAAGTACCTTCCAGCCAACTCATTTCTTACAGAAGAACCATTCCAAATGAGCAAGAGGTCGCTAAGCTAGGGATTACTCCGACAGAGAATATTATCCGTATGGAACGGGTGCGTTACGCTGACCAAGTTCCGCTAGTCTATGAAGTCGCATCCATTCCTGAGAAATTCATTAAGGATTTCAAAAAAGAAGAAATCACCAGTCACTTCTTTCAAACCTTGCAGCAACATGGCTACCATATTGGCAAATCCCAACAGACTATTTATGCGAGATTGGCTAAGGAAAAGATTGCTCACTATCTAGAAGTCGAAAAGGGGCATGCCATTTTAGCCTTGACTCAGGTCTCTTATCTTGAAGATGGGACGGCTTTCGAGTATGTAAAGAGTCAATACGTGGGCGAACGCTTTGAATTTTATCTTGAAAATAACTAGTCTCAGAAGGCTAGTTATTTGTTTTCTTAAAAGATTAGAATTGTCAAAACAATCTGTCTAGGCTTGATTTTATCCTTTATTTACTATAAAATGAGAAGGAAAAACGTCAAACTTTTATATTGCAAATAGGAGAAAACATGACAAAAACATTAAAACGTCCTGAGGTTTTATCGCCTGCAGGGACTTTAGAGAAGCTGAAAGTGGCTGTTCGGTATGGAGCTGATGCTGTTTTTATAGGTGGACAAGCTTATGGTCTTCGTAGCCGTGCAGGAAACTTCACTTTTGAACAGATGGAAGAAGGTGTGCAGTTCGCTGCTAAGTACGGTGCCAAGGTCTATGTGGCTGCTAACATGGTTATGCACGAAGGAAACGAAGCTGGTGCTGGCGAGTGGTTCCGTAAGTTGCGTGACATCGGGATTGCGGCAGTTATCGTGTCAGATCCGGCCTTGATCATGATTGCAGCAACAGAAGCACCAGGTCTTGAAATCCACCTCTCTACTCAAGCCAGTGCGACGAACTATGAAACTCTTGAGTTCTGGAAAGAGCTTGGTTTAACTCGCGTAGTTTTGGCCCGTGAAGTTTCAATGGAAGAATTGGCAGAGATTCGCAAACGTACAGATGTAGAAATTGAAGCCTTTGTCCATGGAGCTATGTGTATTTCCTACTCAGGACGTTGCACTCTTTCAAACCACATGAGTATGCGTGATGCCAACCGTGGGGGTTGTTCACAGTCTTGCCGTTGGAAATACGACCTTTACGACATGCCTTTTGGTCAAGAACGTAAGAGTCTTAAAGGTGAAATTCCAGAAGAATTTTCAATGTCAGCTGTTGACATGTCTATGATTGACCATATCCCAGATATGATTGAAAATGGTGTAGATAGTCTAAAAATTGAAGGTCGTATGAAGTCAATCCACTATGTTTCAACAGTAACCAACTGTTACAAGGCGGCTGTGGATGCTTACCTTGAAAGCCCAGAAAAATTTGAAGCTATCAAACAGGACCTGGTAGATGAGATGTGGAAGGTTGCCCAACGTGAATTGGCAACAGGTTTCTACTATAGTACACCTACAGAAAATGAACAGTTGTTTGGTGCACGTCGTAAAATTCCTGAATACAAGTTTGTTGCTGAAGTGGTAGCTTATGATGAAGCAACCCAGACAGCAACCATTCGTCAACGAAATGTCATCAACGAAGGCGATCAAGTTGAGTTTTATGGGCCAGGTTTCCGTCATTTTGAAACCTATATCGAAAATCTTCACGATTCTAAAGGAAATAAAATTGACCGTGCTCCAAATCCAATGGAACTCTTGACCATTAAGGTTCCACAACCTGTTCAAGCAGGGGACATGGTCCGCGCTCTCAAGGAAGGTCTTATCAATCTCTATAAGGAAGATGGAACCAGCGTCACAGTTCGTGCCTAGAGAAGGAAAAGTGAATGAATCAAGCACAAGGTTTGTTAGTTGATGATGAGAGTAGATGTATTCATTATCATAACGAAAAGGACATTGTTTCTCTTCAGTGCTATGAGTGTAAAAAATATTATGCTTGCTATCAGTGCCACAATGCTATAGAAACGCATGTTTTTTCGCCCTATCCCTTGGCGCTTTCTGAGGATCGACCGATTTTATGTGGAGTCTGTAAGAGGACAATGACTTTTCAAGAATACCAAAAACAGATGACTTGTCCTTACTGCAGTGCTCTATTTAATCCAGGTTGTAAACAACACTATTCCTACTATTTTAAATAAACTGAATCTATCCAAGTTCTAAACTTGGATTTTTCAATTTATTTCGGAAAATATAGAAAAAGTGGAGACACATTTCATCATAAAATGAAAAACTTATCTATACAGTGGTATAAAAATAGCAAAAATAGAAATAAATCATCTGAAACGCTTCCAACGTAAGTAAAAAGTTGACAAAAACAAATTTTAGGACTAAACTAAGTAAGTAAATTTTAAATAAAAGGAGAATTCATCATGAATTTAACATTTTTCGGTCTATGTCTTGCCTGTATGGGTGTATCTCTTGCAGAAGGATTTTTGATGAACGGTTTGTTCAAGTCTGCAGCACGCCAACCAGATATCATCCCACAATTGCGTAGTTTGATGATCATGGGGATTGCCTTTATCGAAGGAACATTCTTTGTAACTCTCGTATTTTCATTTATCATCAAATAAAGAGAAGTATAAAATGGAAAAGGGAGGATTCTAGATGGAAGAAAGTATCAATCCAACCATCAATATTGGTCCTGTTACCTTTGATTTAACCTTGACAGCATTGACTTTGTTGTCTGTGGCACTGATTTTTGGCTTTATCTATTGGGCAAGTCGTAATATGACTGTGAAGCCCAAAGGAAAGCAAAATGTACTAGAGTATCTCTATGACTTTGTAGTCGGATTTACAGAACCCAACGTAGGTTCTCGGTACATGAAAGATTACTCACTCTTTTACTTGTGTTTATTTCTTTTTATGGTTATCGCAAACAATCTTGGTTTGATGGCGAAACTTCAAACTACAGATGGGACAAACCTTTGGACATCGCCAACTGCAAATCTCCAGTTTGACTTGGCTTTGTCATTTGGAATTATCCTGATGACCCATATAGAAGGAATTCGTCGCCGTGGTGTTAAAAAATATTTAAAAGGTTTTGTAACCCCAGGTTTCATGACGCCGATGAATCTCCTTGAAGAAGTCACGAATTTCCTATCACTTGCTTTGCGGGTGTTCGGGAATATCTTTGCCGGAGAAGTGATGGCAAGCTTGCTTATTACTCTTTCTCATCAGGCTCTTTATTGGTATCCAGTCGCATTTGTTACCAATCTTGTCTGGACGGCATTTTCTGTGTTTATTTCCTGTGTTCAGGCTTATGTATTCACAGTCTTGTCTTCAATGTATCTAGGAAATAAAATTAATGATGAAGAGTAGAAAGGAGTAAATGATGCACGTAACAGTAGGTGAATTGATTGGTAACTTTATTTTAATCGCTGGCTCTTTTATCCTTTTGGTCGTCTTAGTCAAAAAATACGCGTGGTCAAACTTGACAAGTATCTTTGAAGAACGAGCTGAAAAGATTGCTGCTGATATTGATGGCGCTGAACAAGCTCGTCAAAAAGCAGAGACTCTTGCTCAAAAGCGCGAAGATGAATTAGCAGGTAGTCGTAGTGAAGCTAAAACTATCATTGAAAATGCTAAAGAGACAGCTGAAAAGAGTAAATCAGATATTTTGGCTGAAGCTAAGCTAGAAGCTGGTCGCTTGAAAGAAAAAGCTAACCAAGAAATTGCGCAAAACAAAGCTGAGGCTTTACAAAGTGTTAAGGGCGAGGTGGCAGATTTGACAGTTAGTCTAGCTGGGAAAATCATCTCACAAAACCTTGACAGTCATGCCCATAAGGAACTTATTGATCAGTATATCGATCAGCTAGGAGAAGCCTAATGGACAAGAAAACAGCAAAGGTCATTGAAAAGTACAGCATGCCTTTTGTCCAATTAGTGATTGAAAAAGGAGAAGAGGACCGGATTTTTTCAGACTTGGATCAAATCAAGCAAGTCGCAGAAGAAACGGGCTTACCTTCTTTTTTAGCTCAGGTGGCAGTCGATGAGTCAGATAAGGAAAAAACAGTTCGTTTCTTTCAAGACTCTGTGTCACCTTTAATGCAAAACTTTATTCAAGTTCTGGTTTACAATCACAGAGCAAATCTTTTTTATGAAGTAATTGCAGATTGTTTGAATCGCCTTGAAAACGAGACCAATCGTTTTGTAGTAACTATTTCTTCAGCCCATCCTTTAACAGATGAACAGAAGGAACGTCTGCTCCCATTGATAGAGAAAAAAATGTCTCTGAAAGTGCGGAGCGTCAAAGAACAAATTGATGAAGGACTCATTGGTGGTTTTGTCATTTTTGCTAATCACAAGACAATTGATGTGAGTATTAAACAACAACTTCGAGTTGTTAAAGAAAATTTGAAATAGAAAGTGGTGTTCTTTTGGCAATTAACGCACAAGAAATCAGCGCTTTAATTAAGCAACAAATTGAAAATTTCAAACCCAATTTTGATGTATCTGAAACAGGTGTTGTAACCTATATCGGGGACGGAATTGCGCGTGCTCACGGCCTTGAAAATGCCATGAGTGGAGAGCTGTTGATTTTTGAAAACGGCTCTTATGGGATGGCGCAAAACTTGGAGTCAACAGACGTTGGGATTATCATCCTAGGTGACTTTACAGATATTCGTGAAGGCGATACAATTCGTCGTACAGGTAAAATCATGGAAGTTCCTGTTGGTGAGAGCCTTATTGGACGTGTTGTGGATCCACTTGGTCGTCCAGTTGACGGTCTTGGAGAAATCCATACTGATAAGTCTCGTCCAGTAGAAGCACCGGCTCCTGGTGTTATGCAACGTAAGTCTGTATCAGAACCATTGCAAACAGGTTTGAAAGCTATTGATGCCCTTGTTCCGATTGGTCGTGGTCAACGTGAGTTGATTATCGGTGACCGTCAGACAGGGAAAACAACCATCGCTATTGATGCTATTTTGAACCAAAAAGGTCAAGATATGATCTGTATCTATGTAGCGATTGGACAAAAAGAGTCAACTGTTCGTACGCAAGTTGAAACACTTCGTCAGTACGGTGCCTTGGACTACACAATCGTTGTGACAGCTTCTGCTTCACAACCTTCTCCATTGCTCTTCCTAGCTCCTTATGCTGGGGTTGCCATGGCAGAAGAGTTTATGTACCAAGGGAAGCATGTTTTGATCGTTTATGATGATCTTTCAAAACAAGCGGTCGCTTATCGTGAACTCTCCCTCTTGCTTCGTCGTCCACCAGGTCGTGAAGCCTTCCCTGGGGATGTTTTCTACCTTCATAGCCGTTTGCTTGAGCGTTCAGCTAAGGTTTCTGATGAACTTGGTGGTGGTTCAATCACAGCTCTACCATTTATCGAGACACAAGCAGGAGATATCTCTGCTTATATCGCAACCAACGTGATTTCAATCACAGATGGTCAAATCTTCCTTGGCGATGGTCTCTTCAATGCGGGTATTCGTCCAGCTATTGATGCGGGTTCATCTGTATCTCGTGTAGGTGGTTCTGCACAAATCAAAGCTATGAAGAAGGTTGCTGGTACACTTCGTATCGACCTTGCTTCATATCGTGAGTTGGAATCCTTCACTAAGTTTGGTTCTGATTTGGATGTGGCTACTCAAGCTAAGTTAAATCGTGGACGTCGTACCGTTGAAGTTCTGAAACAACCAGTTCATAAACCATTACCTGTTGAGAAACAAGTAACCATTCTTTATGCTTTGACACATGGTTTCTTGGATACGATTCCTGTAGATGACATTGTTCGTTTTGAGGAAGAGTTTCATGATTTCTTTGATGCACAACATCCAGAGATTTTGGAAACTATTCGTGAAACAAAAGACTTGCCAGAAGAAGCAGTCTTGGATGCTGCGATTACAGAGTTTCTCAAACAATCCAGCTTCCAATAAGAATAGAGGTGTCAAATGGCAGTATCTCTAAATGATATTAAAACAAAAATCGCCTCAACAAAAAATACTAGTCAAATCACCAATGCCATGCAAATGGTATCGGCTGCCAAGTTAGGTCGCTCTGAAGAAGCAGCACGCAACTTTCAAGTTTATGCTCAGAAGGTTCGTAAGCTTTTGACGGATATTCTGCATGGTAACGGATCTGGTGGTTCTACCAATCCGATGCTCATTAGTCGCCCAGTTAAGAAAACAGGCTATATCGTTATTACTTCAGACCGTGGCTTGGTTGGAGGTTATAATGCTTCCATCCTTAAAGCTGTGATGGAGTTGAAAGAAGAATACCATCCAGATGGTACAGGTTTTGAGATAATCTGTATTGGTGGTATGGGAGCTGATTTCTTTAAGGCTCGTGGCATTCAACCAATCTATGAACTACGTGGCTTGGCCGACCAACCTAGTTTTGATGAAGTTCGTAAAATTATTTCAAAAACGATTGAGATGTACCAAAACGAACTTTTTGATGAACTCTATGTTTGTTACAACCATCATGTCAATACTCTCACAAGTCAAATGCGTGTGGAACAAATGCTGCCGATTGTTGACTTGGATCCAAATGAAGCGGATGAAGAGTATAGCTTGACATTTGAGTTGGAAACGAGTCGTGATGAGATTCTAGAGCAGTTGTTGCCACAGTTTGCAGAAAGTATGATATACGGGGCTATCATCGATGCCAAGACAGCTGAGAATGCTGCAGGTATGACAGCCATGCAAACGGCGACCGATAATGCTAAGAAGGTCATCAATGATTTGACAATCCAGTATAACCGTGCTAGACAGGCGGCGATTACACAAGAAATTACAGAAATTGTAGCGGGGGCTAGTGCCTTAGAATAAGGCTTTGCTTCCCTCGTATTAAAATGAACTTATACTCAATGAAAATCAAAGAGCAAACTAGGAAGCTAGCTGCAGGCTGTACTTGAGTACGGTAAGGCGACGCTGACGTGGTTTGAATTTGATTTTCGAAGAGTATTAGGACCTAGTTGAGCTAGGAACCGATAGTATCTTATATAGAATAGGAGAAGGAGATGAGTTCAGGTAAAATTGCTCAGGTTATTGGACCTGTTGTCGACGTCTTGTTCGCAGCAGGTGAAACACTTCCTGAGATTAATAATGCACTTGTCGTCTACAAAAATGACGAAAGAAAAACAAAAATCGTCCTTGAAGTAGCCTTGGAGTTGGGTGATGGTATGGTTCGTACGATCGCCATGGAATCAACAGATGGTTTGACTCGTGGAATGGAAGTTTTGGACACGGGCCGTCCAATCTCTGTGCCAGTAGGTAAAGAAACTTTGGGACGTGTCTTCAACGTTTTGGGAGATACCATTGACTTGGATGCTCCTTTCGATGAAGACGCTGAGCGTCAGCCAATTCATAAGAAAGCTCCAACTTTTGATGAATTGTCTACCTCATCTGAAATCTTGGAAACAGGGATCAAGGTTATCGACCTTCTTGCCCCTTACCTAAAAGGTGGTAAAGTTGGACTCTTCGGTGGTGCCGGAGTTGGTAAAACTGTCTTGATCCAAGAATTGATTCACAACATTGCCCAAGAACACGGTGGTATTTCAGTATTTACTGGTGTTGGGGAACGTACTCGTGAAGGGAACGACCTTTACTGGGAAATGAAAGAATCAGGCGTTATCGAGAAAACAGCCATGGTATTTGGTCAGATGAATGAACCACCTGGAGCACGTATGCGTGTTGCCCTTACTGGTTTGACAATTGCTGAATACTTCCGTGATGTAGAAGGTCAAGATGTGCTTCTCTTTATCGATAATATCTTCCGTTTCACTCAAGCTGGTTCAGAAGTATCTGCCCTTTTGGGTCGGATGCCTTCAGCCGTTGGTTACCAACCAACACTTGCTACGGAAATGGGTCAATTGCAAGAACGTATCACATCAACCAAGAAGGGATCTGTAACCTCTATCCAGGCTATCTATGTGCCAGCGGATGACTATACTGACCCTGCGCCAGCAACAGCCTTCGCTCACTTGGATTCAACTACAAACTTGGAACGTAAGTTGGTACAGTTGGGTATCTACCCAGCCGTTGATCCACTGGCTTCAAGCTCTCGTGCCTTGGCACCTGAGATTGTTGGTGAGGAGCACTATGCAGTTGCTGCTGAGGTCAAACGTGTCCTTCAACGTTACCATGAATTGCAAGATATCATTGCTATCCTTGGTATGGATGAACTCTCTGATGAAGAAAAGACTTTGGTTGCTCGTGCCCGTCGTATCCAGTTCTTCTTGTCTCAAAACTTTAACGTTGCCGAACAATTTACTGGCCAACCTGGTTCTTATGTACCAGTGGCGGAAACAGTTCGCGGCTTTAAGGAAATCCTTGAAGGAAAACATGACCATCTACCAGAAGATGCTTTCCGTGGTGTCGGTTCAATCGAAGATGTGATTGCAAAAGCTGAGAAAATGGGATTTTAAGAGGTGATCTATGGCTCATTTAACTGTCCAGATCGTGACACCAGATGGCCTCGTCTATGATCACCATGCCAGCTTTGTATCGGTACGAACTCTGGATGGTGAGATGGGGATCTTGCCACGACATGAAAATATGATTGCGGTTTTAGCGGTTGATGAAGTAAAGGTAAAACGAATCGATGACGATACTCATGTGAACTGGATTGCAGTGAACGGAGGAATTATCGAGATTGCCAATGACATCATTACTATTGTAGCAGACTCAGCAGAACGTGCTCGTGATATCGATATTAGCCGTGCCCAACGTGCTAAACTTCGTGCTGAACGTGAGATTGAAGAAGCACAAGATAAACACTTGATTGACCAAGAACGGCGAGCTAAGGTTGCTTTACAACGTGCCATTAACCGTATCAATGTCGGAAATAAACTATAAAATAAAAATGAACTTGCTTAAGCGAGTTCATTTTTATTTTACATTAATGTTTAAATGTGATGCAAACAGCTTCGGGAACTTGGAAATCGTTAGAAAGCTCAGCTAATCGACCAGTTTCAGGATTACGTTTAAAGACGGTTGCATTATCTGAATCTTGGTGAACTGCAATTAGAAATTCTTGGTCAGGAGTAAGATTGAAATCGCGCGGATTTTGTCCGTGGCTGGGCACAATTTCTAATAACTCCAGACTACCATCAGCTAGGATGCTAAATACAGCAATGGAATCATGACCTCGGTTTGATGCATAGAGATATTTACCATCTTTTGAAAGACGAATGGCGGCAGTAGCATTAAATCCCTCATATCCATCTGGCAAAGTCGAAATGACTTGCATGCGTTCAAATTCACCAACACCATCGTAAATCAAGACTTCAATGGTACTGTTGAGTTCACAGATGAGGTAGGCAATCTTATAATGATGATGGAAAACGATGTGGCGAGCACCTGCCCCAGCTTGGCTGTTATAAGTGTAGAGTTTACTTAGTTTTCCTTCTGGGCTAACATCGTAGGTAGTTACTTCATCCGTGCCCAGATCACATGTAACGAGATACTGGTCAGGTGTTAGATCCGTAAAGTGTACATGTGGGGAAGCTTGGTTTTCATGAGGGCCTTGTCCACTATGCTGATCTAGATCTGTTTGGATGAGGCTACCATCCGTTTGACGTTTATAAACCAGAACTTGTCCTTTATGATAGTTGGCTCCATAAACGAGACCACGCTTTTCATCCACTGCCACATAACAATGGGGAGCGCCTTCTTCCACCACATGATTTAACAAAGTGCCATCTGTCTTGTAAGCAGCGATTCCACCTAAGCCATCCTGGCTCCCTACAGTGTATAAGTGTTGCTGTTGGTCAAAGGCAAGGTAGGTCGGACTTGGTTCAGCAGCAAAGAGTTCAAGATTTGTAAGCTGGCCTGTTTCTGTATTAAAATCAGCTTTGTAAATCCCTTTAGATAAGCGACGAGTGTAAGTTCCAAAATAAACAGTTTCTTTCATGTCCATACCTCTTAATAATGATAAATTTATTATACCACAAAATGAAATTCTTAACTGACTTTCATCATTTTTTGAAAATTACAGAAAACATCTTAGGGAGATTTATTTAGTTTTTACCTTGCTTTCAAAAATCAAAGTGATATAATAATCATATATTTGATTTAAAGGAGTGTCTTATGAAAAAACGTATTTTTCTAACGGCTGCAGTAGCAGTGTTGTCCTCAGCACTACTAGCAGCTTGTTCGTCTGGTGGTAAAAATGCCAACCAACCTGTGACTTATACTTATGTCTTCTCATCGGATCCCGCAACTTTGGACTACACAGTTTCTGGAAATTCCAGTACCAAACAGGTGACTGGGAATGTCATTGATGGTTTGCTTGAGAATGACCAATATGGAAATCTTGTACCGTCTGTAGCAGAGGACTGGAGTGTTTCTAAAGATGGTTTGACTTACACTTATAAAATCCGGAAAGGGATTAAGTGGTACACTAATGAAGGCGAAGAATATGGTGAAGTAAAGGCTCAGGATTTCGTGACAGGTTTGAAACATGCTGTCGCTAAGAAATCACAAGCCCTCTATCTTGTACAGGATTCAATCAAAGGGTTGGATGATTATATTAACGGGAAAACAAATGATTTTTCTACTGTTGGAATTAAGGCGACAGATGATTATACACTCGTTTATACGCTTAATAATCCTGAATCTTTCTGGAATTCCAAGACAACGATGGGTGTTTTAGCACCAATCAATGAAGACTTTTTAGCCTCTAAAGGGGATGATTTTGGTAAACCTACTGATGTTACAAGTATTCTATACAATGGTCCTTACCTTCTGAAAGGTCTCACATCGAAATCTTCAATCGAGATGACAAAAAACCAAAACTATTGGGATAAAGGAAATGTCTTCATTGATGATATAAAATTGACCTTCTTTGATGGTCAAGATGCAGACTCTCTTGGTCGTGGTTTTGATGAAGGACACTACCCAGCAGCTCCGCTCTTTAAGAATTCTGCAAACTATGAGCGATTCAAAGAAAAATACAAAGACAACATTGTGTATGGTCAACAAAGAGGAGGTAGCTACTACATTTCAACTAATATTGACCGTGTAGCCTATAACCATACTTCTAAAACAACGGACGAAGAAAAAACATCTACTAAGAAAGCTTTGTTGAACAAAGATTTCCGCCAAGCCTTGGCTTTTGGAGCAGATCGTAAGGCTGCTGTCTCTCAAGTATTTGGTGATGAAGTTGCCCCTCGTAAATTACGTACTAGCTTTACACCTCCAACATTTGTTCAAATTGGGGATCAATCTTTTGGTCAAGTAACAAAAACAGAACTTGACAAGTTGGATACTGCTTGGAGCGATGTTAGCTTAGATGATGCACAAGATTCACTTCATAATGTAGATAAAGCTAAAACTAAACTTGAAGCGGCTAAGAAAACTCTTCAAGCCGACGGTGTTCAGTTCCCTATTCATTTGGACTTGCCAGTTTCTTCTACTCAAACGGATTTTGTACGTCAAGCTCAATCGTATAAACAATCAATAGAGGAAGCTCTTGGAGTTGAAAATGTAGTGGTTGATATCCAACAAGTTTCTGATGATGAATTGGGAAGTATGACCGTTCTTGCAACTTCAAAAGACAATATCGACTGGGATATCAATCCAAACAGTGGATGGAGCCCAGACTATGCAGATCCATCAACCTATCTTGATGCATTTGATCCAACATCTGGACCAACTCTTCTTGGAGCACTTGGTATTGCACCAGGATCAGATAGTTCAGCCATTAAGGCAGTAGGCTTGGATAAATACAAAGAATTACTTGATGATGCTAACAGTGAGAAAACAGATCTCGAAAAACGCTATTCAAAATATGCTAAAGCTCAAGCATGGTTGACAGATAGTGCTTTGATCATCCCTGTTAACTCTGACGGTGCCCAAATGCTTGTTACAAAGAAAGTCCCAGGAACAGGAGCAGATGGTTGGGTCGGTGATAAAACAAGTGAAAACAGTTATAAATATCTGAAGATTCAAGATAAGATTGTGACAAGTAAAGAAATGGAAGAATTCCGCAAGAAATTTGCTGAAGAAAAAGCAAAATCAAACGAAGAATACCAAAAACAACTATCAAGTCATATTAAAGATTAAATAAATCTCCTCAATAGAGGAGATTTTTCTTTTTGTCTATCTATGTAAGCACTTTAAAAAAGAGTTATTTTAGTCTAAAAATGGTATAATGAGAGAATGACAGAAAGGATGTATTTATGGAACATAAAGAGAAACATTTTAGCCTATCTTGGTTCTTCAAGTGGTTTTTAGATAATAAAGCTATTACTGTATTCTTGGTGACCTTGTTACTGGGCTTGAACCTTTTCATTCTAAGTAAGATTAGTTTTATTTTTTTACCAGTTTTAGATTTTCTAGGAGTTGTCATGTTGCCAGTTATTTTATCTGGTTTACTTTATTATCTCCTCAATCCGATTGTTGATTGGATGGAGAAACACAAAATCAATCGTGTTCTTGCCATTAGTATTCTCTTTGTTATAATTGGTCTCTTTATCATTTGGGGGCTGGCTGTTGCTATTCCAAATCTGCAACGCCAAGTCTTAAATTTTGCGAAGAATGTGCCGACATACCTGAAAGATGCTGATAAGGTTATCAATGATCTTGTAACCAAACGTTTACCAGATGATTTTAGACCACAGTTGGAGCAGGTTCTTGCCAATATTTCTACTGAGGCGACGATGTGGGCGAGCAAAATCTCTTCCCAAGCCGTTAACTGGGTGAGTGCCTTTGTCAGCAGTGTATCCCAGGTTATTGTAGCGGTCATTATCGTACCTTTCATGCTCTTTTATCTTTTACGTGATGGAAAAGGTTTGCGAGATTATTTGACCAAGTTTATTCCAACGAAGTTAAAAGAACCTGTCGGACAAGTTTTGTCAGATGTTAATAAACAGTTGTCAAACTATGTTAGAGGACAGGTTACAGTTGCTATTATCGTGGCGATTATGTTTATTATCTTCTTTAAGATTATTGGTCTCAGATATGCTGTGACTCTTGGTATTACGGCTGGTATCCTCAATCTAGTACCTTACTTGGGTAGTTTTCTAGCGATGTTGCCTGCTCTGGTTTTGGGCTTAATAGCGGGGCCTGTCATGCTTTTGAAAGTGATTATTGTCTTTATTGTTGAACAAACGATTGAAGGTCGCTTCGTTTCCCCACTTATTTTAGGTAGTCAGCTAAACATCCATCCGATCAATGTCCTCTTTGTTCTCCTAACTTCAGGATCTATGTTTGGTATTTGGGGAGTTTTGCTGGGAATTCCTGTCTATGCCTCTGCCAAGGTCGTTATCTCAGCTATCTTTAACTGGTACAAAAAAGTCAGCGGTTTGTATGAAGAAGAAGGGGAGGAAATCAAGAGTGAACAATAGTCAACGCATGCTCCAAGCTTTGGATGACCAAGATTTAAGCAAAGCGGATCAGTATTTTCATAAAGCCCTTGAAACAGATTCAAGTGAAGTTCTTTATGAACTAGCAAGCTATCTAGAGGGAATTGGCTTTTATCCTCAAGCAAAAGAAATTTACCAAAATATTGTTACAGAATTTCCAGAAGTGAATCTGAACTTAGCAAGCATTGCTAGCGAGGATGGCAATGTTGAGGAAGCCTTTGCTTACCTTGAGGAAATCATACCTGAAAGTGACTGGTACGTATCGGCCTTGGCCTTGAAGGCAGACCTCTATCAGTTGGAAGGATTGACAGATGTAGCACGTGAAAAGTTACTGGAAGCCTTAAACTACTCAGACGATCCCTTATTAGTTTTTGGTTTGGCTGAGTTGGATAGCGAGTTAGGGAATTATCAAGAAGCCATTCAGGGCTATGCTCAATTAGATAATCGCTCCATCTATGAGCAAACGGGTGTCTCAACCTATCAACGAATTGGTTACGCTTATGCCCAGTTAGGTAAGTTTGAAGCTGCGACAGAATTCTTAGAAAAAGCTTTAGAATTAGAATATGATGACCAAACTGCCTTTGAACTGGCTAGTCTTTATTTTGACCAAGAAGAGTATCAAAAATCTGTTCTTTACTTTAAGCAGATTGATACCATTTCACCAGATTTTGAAGGATATGAATATGGTTATAGTCAAGCATTGCATAAGGAACATCAGGTGGAAGAGGCCCTTCGTATCGTTAAAAAAGGACTGGAGAAAAATCCATTTGAGACTCGGCTCTTACTAGCTGCTTCTCAGTTCTCGTACGAATTGCATGATCCTAGTGCTGCAGAGCAGTTTCTCCTTACTGCTAAGGATGATGCAGAGGATACAGAAGAAATTTTCCTTCGCCTTGCAACTATTTATATGGAACAAGAGCGGTATGAAGATATCATTGCTCTCCAAAGTCAAGAACCTGAAAATCTCTTGACTAGGTGGATGATTGCCCGTTCTTACCAAGAAATTGAGGATTTAGATAAGGCCTATGAGCTCTATCAGGAACTATCGTCTGACCTCAAGGATAATCCTGAATTTCTGGAGCAGTATAGCTATCTATTGCGTGAATTGGGATATTTTGAAGAGGCCAAGATACAAGTTGAAGCCTATTTAAAACTCGTTCCAGATGATGTTCAGATGCAAGAACTCTTAGAAACACTTTAAAAGTTATCTCTCTAAAAACGTATCCGTCAATTTGGCAGATACGTTTTTTTGGAAGAAATAGAATTTTTTTACAATTACTCTTGCTAAATTGTTTATTTATGCTATAATAGGAACAATTATTTTTAGGAGGTGCAGTATGTCTTATATTATGTTTGAGATATTACCAAGTTTGTTAAACGGTGCAAGTATGACACTTCAAGTCTTTGCTCTGGTCTTGATCTTTTCAATTCCTTTAGGTATTGTCGTTGCCTTTACTTTACAAATCCGCTGGAAACCCCTCCATTATCTGATTGACCTTTATATTTGGGTGATGCGAGGGACTCCTTTGCTCTTGCAATTGATCTTTATTTACTATGTTCTCCCTAGCATTGGGATACGTTTAGATCGTTTGCCTGCTGCTGTGATCGCTTTTGTATTGAACTATGCAGCCTACTTTGCTGAAATCTTTCGTGGTGGGATTGAAACCATTCCAAAAGGGCAGTATGAGGCTGCAAAAGTGTTAAAATTTAGCCCCTTTGCTACAGTTCGCTATATCATCCTTCCTCAAGTGACAAAGATTGTCTTACCGAGTGTTTTTAATGAAATTATGAGTTTGGTTAAGGATACTTCTTTGGTTTATGCCCTTGGGATCTCAGATTTGATCTTAGCTAGTCGTACAGCAGCTAATCGAGATGCTAGTCTTGTTCCTATGTTCTTAGCCGGAGCGATTTATTTGATTATGATTGGTCTTGTAACCATTGTAGCGAAAAAACTTGAGAAGAAGTACAGTTATTACAGATAGGAGGATTGCTATGTTAGAATTACGAAATATCAACAAGGCCTTTGGTGGCAAACAAATCTTAACCAATTTCAGCCTATCAATTCCTGAAAAGCAAATCCTCGCAATCGTAGGTCCATCAGGAGGTGGAAAGACAACCCTATTACGTATGTTAGCTGGACTGGAGACCATCGATTCTGGAGAAATCTACTATAACGGCGAATCGCTAGCTATAGACGAACTAGAAAAGCGAAATCTTCTAGGATTTGTTTTCCAAGATTTTCAACTCTTTCCGCATTTGTCAGTTCTAGATAACTTAACTTTGTCGCCCATAAAAACTATGAGTATGGAGAAGGAAGTTGCTGAGAAGAAGGCACGTGGTTTGTTGGAACAACTTGGGTTAGCAGGACATGAAGATGCCTTTCCATTCTCACTTTCAGGTGGGCAAAAACAACGGGTAGCCTTAGCACGCGCTATGATGATAAACCCAGAAATTATTGGATATGATGAGCCTACATCAGCCTTAGATCCAGAATTGCGATTAGAAGTAGAAAAACTTATCCTTCAAAATAAAGAGCGTGGGATGACCCAGATTGTTGTGACTCACGACCTTCAGTTTGCAGAAAACATTGCTGATCAGATCCTTAAGGTTGATCCAAAGTAGGAGGTGCCTATGAAGAGAAAGAAAATTGCCCTTGTACTTGCTCTGTTCTTTAGCTTCTTCCTGACGGCTTGTACTCAGAAGGCAAGTGATCCAAATCAGGATAATTGGGCCAAATATCAAAAGCAGGGTAGCATTACCATTGGCTTTGACAATACCTTTGTTCCCATGGGATTTGAGGAAAAGAATGGCCAGTACGCGGGCTTTGATATTGACCTAGCCCAAGCTGTCTCTGAAAAGCTAGGAATTCAGATTAAATTTCAACCCATCGATTGGGATATGAAAGAAACCGAACTACAAAATGGTACCATTGATGCCATCTGGAATGGCTATACAGCTACAGATGAACGGAAAGAGAAGGTTGCTTTTACCATTCCTTACATGGAAAATCAACAAGTTTTGGTCTCTAAAAAGTCTAAAAATATCCACTCAATTCAGGATATGACAGACAAAGTTTTAGGGGCTCAGGCTGGATCTTCTGGTTATTTGGATTTTGAAGCCCAGCCAGACTTATTGAAAAATCGTGTGAAAGATCAGAAGGCTAATCAATACCAAAGTTTTAATGAAGCCTTAATTGATTTGAAAAATGACCGGATTGATGCCTTGTTGATTGACCGAGTATATGCTAATTATTATCTCCAGTCTGAAGGAATATTAAATGACTACAATGTCTTTTCAGCTGGATTTGAAAGTGAAGCTTTTGCAGTGGGTGTTAGACCCGCTGATAAAACTTTGCTAGCTGCATTGAACCAAGCCTTTATCTCACTATACCAAGAAGGAAAATTCCAGGAAATCAGCCAGAAATGGTTTGGGGAAGATGTAGCCACCAGTCAAGTTAAAAATCAAGAATAAGAAAAGAGATTGAGTTTTTCCTCAGTCTCTTTTTATGTCGAAAAATCCTCTGGCAAGTACCAGAGGATAAGAGCTTATACTCAATGAAAATCAAAGAGCAAACTAGGAAGCTAGCCGCAGGCTGCTCAAAGCACTGCTTTGAGGTTGTAGATAGAACTGACGAAGTCAGTAACCATACATACGGCAAGGAAACGCTGACGTGGTTTGAAGAGATTTTCGAAGAGTATTATTTCATTGTTGGGAAGAGCAATACGTCACGGATAGTGGTTGTATCAGTGAGGAGCATGCAAAGACGGTCAATACCGATACCTAAACCACCTGTTGGTGGCATACCGTATTCAAGAGCTTCAATGTAGTCGTAGTCGATACCTGTTGCCTCATCATCACCAAGTTCTTTAGCTTTAGCTTGGGCTTCGAAACGGCTAAGTTGGTCGATTGGGTCGTTCAACTCAGTAAAGGCGTTACCGTATTCCTTGGTCATAATGAAGAGTTCAAAACGGTCAGTAAAGCGTTCATCTTCAGGATTTTTCTTAGCAAGTGGTGATACAGCTACTGGATGACCATAGACAAAGGTTGGTTGGATCAAGGTTTCTTCGACAAATTCTTCAAAGAAAGCGTTGATGATGTGACCAACTTCAGTGTAGTGTTTCTCAACTGGAACTTTCTTCTCAGCAGCGATAGCTTTGGCTTCCTCGAAAGTCATGTCTTGCCAGAAGTCTACACCAGTAATTTCCTTGATAGCATCCACCATGTGAACACGTTTAAATGGTTCATTGATCTTGATTTCAGTTCCTTGGTAGTTGACTGGACCATCTCCCTTAACTGCTTTAGCAGCATGTTGGATAATGCCCTCAGTTAAGTCCATGATGTCTTGGAAGTCTGCATAAGCTTGGTAAACCTCGATAGAAGTGAACTCAGGGTTATGAGTGGCGTCCATTCCCTCGTTACGGAAAATACGCCCAATCTCGTAAACACGTTCCATACCACCAACGATGAGGCGTTTTAAGTGAAGCTCAGTTGCGATACGAAGTACCATGTCAATATTTTGGGCATTATGGTGAGTGATAAATGGACGGGCAGCAGCACCACCGGCTTCATTATGAAGAACAGGTGTTTCCACTTCAAGGAAACCTTTTTGGTCAAGGTAACGACGGATTTCAGAAATGATTTTTGAACGAGTGACAAAACGTTCGAAGCTTTCACGGTTAGAAATCAAGTCAAGGTAACGTTTACGGTAAATTGTTTCAACATCAGTCAAGCCGTGGAATTTCTCTGGAAGTGGGCGAAGTGCTTTAGATAAGTGTGTAATGTGGGTTGCCTTGATAGAGAGCTCTCCCATATCTGTACGCATGACTTCACCTTCGACACCGAGGAAGTCTCCTAGGTCAGCCTTCTTAAAGATTTCATAGTTTTCTTCACCAACAGCATCTTTACGAACGTAGATTTGGATTTGACCTTCTCGGTCTTGAAGATGGGCGAAGCCGACTTTACCTTTACCACGTTTACTAACTAAACGTCCAGCGATAGTAGCAGTTTCGTTTAATTCATGTAATTGTTCTTTATCGAGTTCTGCAAATTTGTCTTTTAGTTCTTGAGAGTTAGCAGTACGTTCAAAACGTTTACCGAAAGGATCAATTCCTTGTTCACGAAGCGCAGCCATTTTTTCACGGCGAACGATCTGCTGGTCATTTAGTTCTTCCATATGTTCTGTAGACATGAAATCCTCCTAATTTTACTCAAAATTTGATACGATGAGTCTTTTTTGCGATACTCCCATTTTATCATAAATAACAGAGAAATTCACGGATATTCTTTGAAAACTAAAAAGAACTTGACCATTAAGATCAAGTTCCATTATTTTCCCTGATAGGAAGTGTCATTCCACCTTTCAAGAGTGAAGGTTTCAAAATCCTCGGTTTCTAAAACTGTTAGACTAGCATTGGCTAAACCACCATCTTTTCGAAGAAGGGGTTCTTTATAACCGAGAAGGGTACGAAGACTAGCAGTGAGATTCGCACCATGACCAACGATTAGAACTCTTTCAGCCTGGCTCCCCTTCAGAGATTTGATAAATTGAATGGTACGTTGAGTTGTAGAGTAGAGGGATTCCGCTTCAAACATTCTTGTATCGAACTTAGCTAAGTTTGTACGAAAAGCCTTGATTTGTTGTGGGTAGATGGCCTCTAATGTTGCAATTTTTAATCCCTCTAGTTTTCCGAGATGCCATTCACGCAGGTCAGGAATAGCCTTTAAAGGACATTGTATCTGGAGTTGACTTTGGATAATTTCAGCAGATTTGATCGCCCTTGGTAAATCACTTGAATAAATCTCATCGAAAGGGATATTGCTGAGATATTGACCGAGCGCCTTTAAGGTATCAATAGACTCAGGAAGAAGAGGTGAGTCCCCTCCGGCACCTTGGAAACGTCCTTCAAGATTCCAGATAGTTCGGCCATGACGCACAAAATAGAGTTTCATCAGTTGTTTTCCTCCAAGATATCTGCAAAATCTGCTTTCACAAAGCTAGCCAAGTCTTGTGGAGCAATGATAATACTATGCCCGACTTCCCCAGCAGAGACGATCATTTTGTCTAAATCTAAAGCTGTTTTATCAATAAAAATAGGATAGTTGTGTTTTTGGCGAATGCCGACGGGGTTATTTGCCCCATGAATATAGCCTGTCGTTTTTTCTAGGTCTTTTTGTGGAATCATACTCACTTTTTTATTACCAGAAACCTTTGCTAATTTTTTTTCAGCGAGGTGTTCTGTTATGGGGACGATTCCGATGATTGGGCCTGTCTTATCCCCCAGCAGAGCCAAGGTTTTAAAGATATGTGTTCGATCATATTCCGAAGGAAGTTCACCCTCAAGTGCATTGATTTGAATCCCTGTGTGCTCAATTCCTGCTTTGGTCAAGATTTGTTCGACCAAGGTTTTCTTAATCTTAACTTTCTTTGCCATTATTTATACTTATCCTCCAATTGACTCATCCAGATACCAAGCCAAATTCCAAGTGCAAAGAAGAAGGCGATGAGAACATAGCTCACGATGGAAAGCCCAGTGTATTGGATACTTTCAGCACTTCCAGCATTTGGAATCAAAATCAAGAGAGTGCTTGATAGCACAATCCCAATAATAAAGTGATAAACACGGGAGTGGTAGTTGTTCAAGGCATGGTCCATTAATTTTGAAAAAACGATGAGAGTTGCACCTGCACCAATCCCGATAGGAAGGAAGGTACCAAATAAATCGAAGGTCTTAAAGCCAGTCAGCATAGGAGCGTACAGTCCCAAAATCAAGAGGAGATTTGACGGACTTAAACCAGGTACCAAGACACCAAGTGCCAAGAGAGCACCCGCTAAGATGAAGTTTGCAAAACTTGCGCTGAGTGATCCTACGACAAAATTGAGAGCGTAAAGACCCAACCCAGAAATGATAAAGGTAGCCCAGAACCAGACTAGGTCAATCTTATCACGATCAGACTCCCGAGTAGATTCTTTAAGGAGGCTAGGAACTGTACCGATGATAGCTCCTGCAAAACTCCACAAAACATAGACTTGGTAATTTTCTAACAAATACTCGATTGGATAAGAAAACAAACCAATGCCTAGCAACATCCCGATTGCTACTGGGATAAAGTATAGGACATTCTCTTTAAAATCCTTAAAGGGATGAGCCAGAAAACTAATCATTCGCTCGTAAATTCCCAAAATCGCTGCTAGAACACCACCCGAAATTCCAGGTAGGATAAATCCTAAAGCGATGACGATTCCTTTAATAACTCTTGCAATCCATGAAAACATATTAGACTCCTCAATTTCATAAATTTCATAAATTTCTTTCTCTGTCTTATCATTATAACACAGACAGCAAAAAAATGAAAAAGCAAGTGAAAAAGTTGCGATTTTCACTTGCTTTATGGTCTTAAAAATAGCTTTCTGAAGGTTTCTTCTTTTTCCGTATCAGTAGAAATGAGATTGATATCTAGGTGATGTTCAAATCCTGCAATTTTTCCTTTGGAAGTATACTGATGGAGGTCATAGTCTAAATCAGTATTGGGTGTGGCCTCAAAGTAGCCTGAGTCTGTCCCATAAGAAGGAATCCAGACGGCAGAGAAATTCTTCGTATTGATGCTATGTTCTTGCATGAAATAAACACCAATGTAAATCCCGATATTTTTAGCGCCCAGCGATTCAAGTTTAGCTCGAAAAGCTTCGACTCCGTCATTCATATCTGCCATTGTTTTTTCCTCAACGTCAAGCCAGTAATAACTAGGATTGTATGGAGAAGCAGAATTGTAGAAAACCTCAGCCGCTTTTTCCATTTCTTCTTTGTTCGTACCAGCTAGATAAGCATAGACGGCTACGGGGACATTGCGCTTTTGAAATTCTGAAATGTGATTTTTATAGGATTTATCGACCCCGTTGATAAAGGCTGCATCATTTGCTTCCGTGTGTTGAGTACCACTGTGTACGCGAACAATAGCTCCAGAAATATTTTGAGATAAAATATCGTAGTTTATCTCCTCCGGTCTTTGCCAACCAGAAATGTCAATAATGGGTTTATCAAGATTATGCAAGGCCTGGTTTTCAACTTGGACAGTGTTGCTTTTTGATTTGACCGAATGGTCTTCATAAGCTGGTTTATTAAAGATTAAAATAGCTATAACAATGGTGAATAGACTAAAAATAATAGCTGGATGAATCTCTTTTCTCATATCTAATTAGTTTAACGTAAATAGATAAAAAAATCAAAGAAAACGTTGAAAAGATGAATGAACTAGCATGTTTTCCCCTATTTCTCTGTTTGTTTACTCCTAAGGAAGTAAATTATGGTATAATATAAGGGAATTTTTACAGAAAAGAGAATAGTATGTCAAATTATGCCATTATCTTAGCAGCGGGTAAAGGTACTCGCATGAAATCAGATCTTCCAAAGGTACTTCATAAGGTAGCAGGAATTTCGATGTTGGAACATGTTTTTCGTAGTGTTGGTGCTATTCAACCTGAAAAAACAGTCACTGTTGTGGGACACAAGGCTGAGCTAGTTGAGCAAGTATTGGCTGGTCAGACAGACTTTGTTACCCAATCAGAACAACTAGGCACAGGGCATGCTGTCATGATGGCAGAGCCTATTCTCCAAAATCGTACAGGCCACACATTGGTTATCGCTGGAGATACTCCTCTGATTACAGGTGAAAGCTTGAAAAACCTCTTGGATTTCCATATTAATCACAAAAATGTTGCGACGATTTTAACAGCTGAAGCAGCTGATCCTTTTGGATATGGTCGTATCGTCCGTAACGATAACGCTGAAGTTCTTCGTATTGTTGAGCAGAAAGATGCCACAGACTTTGAAAAGCAAATTAAGGAAATCAATACTGGAACTTACGTTTTTAACAATGAACGTCTTTTTGAAGCCCTTAAAAACATCAACACCAACAATGCCCAAGGTGAATACTATATTACTGATGTGATTGGTATTTTCCGTAATGCAGGTGAGAAGGTTGGCGCCTATACTCTCAAGGATTTTGATGAAAGTCTTGGGGTAAACGACCGTGTGGCTCTTGCTACTGCGGAAGCAGTGATGCGCCGTCGTATCAACCAAAAGCATATGGTTAATGGTGTTAGTTTTGTCAATCCAGAAGCAACATACATCGACATTGATGTTGAGATTGCTCCGGAAGTCCAAATCGAAGCCAACGTTACCTTAAAAGGTCAAACGAAGATTGGTGCGGAAACTGTCTTGACAAATGGAACTTATATCGTGGATAGCGCTATCGGAGCTGGAGCTGTGATTACGAATGCCATGATTGAGGAAAGTACAGTTGCAGATGGTGTGACAGTCGGTCCGTATGCTCATATTCGTCCAGGCTCAAGTCTTGCTTCTCAAGTTCACATTGGAAACTTTGTTGAAGTAAAAGGATCTTCAATCGGTGAAAATACCAAGGCAGGTCATTTAACCTATATCGGAAACTGTGAAGTGGGTAGCCATGTTAACTTTGGTGCAGGTACGATTACAGTTAACTACGACGGGAAGAATAAGTACAAGACTGTCATTGGTAACAATGCCTTTGTTGGATCAAACTCAACCATCATTGCTCCAGTGGAACTTGGTGATAATTCACTAGTTGGAGCTGGTTCGACGATTACAAAAGATGTTCCAGCTGACGCCATTGCTATTGGACGTGGACGTCAAGTTAATAAAGATGAATATGCACTACGTTTGCCTCATCATCCTAAGAATCAGTAGGAGTCTATCATGGAATTTGAAGAAAAAACGATTAGCCGAAAGGAAATCTATCAAGGTCCTATTTTTAAGCTAGTGCAAGATCAGGTGGAACTACCCGAAGGGAAGGGAACTGCCCAACGTGATCTGATTTTTCACAATGGAGGCGTATGTGTTCTAGCTGTAACAGCTGAGGATAAAATCGTCCTTGTTAAGCAATACCGAAAAGCTATTGAAGCTATCTCTTATGAAATTCCTGCTGGTAAACTGGAAATTGGTGAAAATGCAGATCCAATGTCGGCAGCCCTTCGTGAATTGGAGGAGGAGGTTGCCTATACGGGTAAGTTAGAGCTTCTATATGATTTCTACTCTGCTATTGGTTTTTGTAACGAAAAATTAAAACTCTACCTCGCAAGAGATTTAACTAAGGTGGAAAATCCCCGTCCGCAAGATGATGATGAAACCTTGGAAGTTCTAGAGGTCAGCCTTGAAGAAGCAAAAAACTTAATTCAGTCTGGCCATATCTGTGATGCTAAGACGATTATGGCAATCCAGTACTGGGAATTGCAAAAGAAATAGAGGAGTAGCCCATGGGAAAACCTTTGTTAACAGATGAAATAATCGAACGTGCCAATCGTGGGGAGAAAATCTCCGGGCCACCTCTTCAAGATGACGAGGAAACTAAAATTTTATCAACTTCTTCACAAAACTTTGGTTATTCACGTTCTAGAGACTATAATTCTATTCAAGATACTTTAACAATTGAAGTAGATCCAACGATTCATAAGAGCCGTCGCATTGAGAATACCAAGAGAAATGTTTTTAACTCGAAACTAAACAGAATCTTATTTACAGTCATTCTTCTCTTGATTTTACTTGTGTTGGCGATGAAACTTTTGTAATAGAAAAGGAAATAAAATGAAAATTGGAATCATTGCAGCAATGCCAGAAGAGCTTCTACACTTGACTCAGAATTTAGATAGAGCACAAGAAGTCCAAGTCCTCGGAAATACTTACTACACTGGCACTGTTGGCAAGACAGAAGTTGTTCTAGTTCAGAGTGGGATTGGAAAGGTCATGTCAGCTATGAGTGTAGCGGTGTTAGCTGACCATTTTCAGGTAGAAGCTATCATCAATACAGGATCAGCAGGTGCAGTTGCAGAAGGGATTGCCGTTGGAGATGTAGTGATTGCGGATAAATTGACTTACCATGATGTGGATGTAACTGCTTTTGGCTATGCTTATGGTCAGATGGCTGGTCAACCTCTTTACTTTGAATCCGATAAGAACTTTATTGCTAGGATTAAAGAGAATTTATCTCAATTAGAACAGACCTGGCACCTAGGCTTGGTTGCTACAGGGGACAGTTTTATAGCTGGAGATGATAAGATTGCTAGTATCAAATCCCACTTTCCAGATGTTTTAGCAGTTGAAATGGAAGGGGCAGCGATTGCACAGGCGGCTCAGGCTCTTGGCCTACCTTTCCTAGTCATTCGTGCCATGAGCGACAATGCCAATCACGAAGCTTCTATCTCTTTTGATGAGTTTATCATTGAAGCTGGACGTCGTTCTGCCCAAGTTTTACTGGCCTTTTTAAAGGCTATGGATTAAGCGGAAATTTGACAGTTTATCTAGCTTATGATAAGATTTAAGTAAAGAAAAGCTAGAAAACGTTTCAGAGGATATTATGAGTATTGAAATGACCGTCAGTGAGATTGCAGAGGTCTTAGGACTCTCTCGTCAAGCAATCAACAATCGTGTCAAAGAACTTCCAGAAGAGGACACGAAAAAAAATGACAAAGGTGTAACTGTAGTTACTCGAAGTGGCTTGATTAAGCTAGAAGAAATCTATAAAAAAACGATTTTTGAAGATGAACCAGTCAGTGATGATGTCAAACAACGCGAACTGATGGAAATCTTAGTCGATGAGAAAAACGCTGAAATTCTTCGTTTATATGAGCAGCTCAAGGCCAAAGACCAGCAGTTGGCAGAAAAAGATGAACAGATGCGTGTTAAAGATCGACAGATTGCTGAAAAGGACAAACAATTGGACCAACAGCAACAATTAACTCTTCAAGCTATGAAGGATCAAGAAAGTTTGAAACTCGAGTTGGACCAAGCAAAAGAAGAAGTCCAAGCAACCAAAAAAGGCTTTTTTGCTCGCCTTTTTGGAGGAAAATAAAGAAGCTGTTTGGGTTACTCACTAACCTAATGGCTTCTTTTATTGTTTATAGTTTAGTTTGGGTAGTAATTGAGGTAAATAATGGAAAAATTAAGAGATTATATCGCCTTTGATTTGGAATTCAATCAACACGAGGGGGTTACCCATTTAATTCAAGTATCGGCAGTCCGCTTTCAAGATGGACAAGAAAGTGCTGCTTTTGACTCTTATGTTTATACTACAGCCCCATTGAAGAGTTTTATCAATGGTTTGACTGGAATTACAGCTGAAACCTTGAAAGATGCGCCAAAAGTAGATCAAGTTTTAAAGGACTTTCAGGCATTTGTCGGCAATTTTCCTATCGTTGGTTACAATGCAGCTAAGAGTGATTTGCCTATTCTCTTGGAGCATGGTATTGATTATCGTGACCAGTATAAGGTTGATCTGTATGAGGAGGCTTTTGAACGCCGTAGTTCTGATCTACACGGCATAGCCAATCTTAAATTGCAAACTGTTGCAAACTTTTTAGGCTTTCACGGGAAGTCTCATAATAGTTTAGAGGACGCCCGCATGACGGCGCGTGTTTACGAAGCTTTTTTGGAATCGGATGAAGGAAAGCTATTAATAGAAGACCAGAGTAGTTTTTCGATGAATAATCCTTTCGGTGGCTTAGATTTATCCCAATTTTTAGACTAGGAGTGCTTATGAAACCTGAAAAACCTAAAAAGCTAGGTTTTAGGAAGATATACTATAACCTAGATAAGATTTTATTTCTATTTTTCTTGATATTTATGATGGTTGAGTTTGTCTGGCTACCATTAAATTCATGGATTGCTGGCATCCTTCTGAGACAAACCGGTTATTTGTTTATCTCCTACAATAACTTTTGGGCGATTATACAAGGCTCGCCTTTTATCAGTTTAGCCTTTCTCATCTTAATTGCAATCAATCTCCTGGTTGCCTATTTCCAGATTTGTCTTTTGTTTATAGGAGCTCGTCACCTTCTCTATCATGAAAAGAGAACTTTAATTGAGTACAGTAGAAAAGTATTTCACCAGAGCTTTCTATTTGTCAAACGATTGAGCTTTTGTAAGATGGCCTTTGTCTTCTTTTATGTAGCTCTACTTTTTCCTTTTATTAGGAAAATTTTAAAAATCTACTATCTCAATAAGATTATTATCCCTGATTTTATCGTTACATACCTAGAAGATAAGAACTGGCTGGTAGGGCTGTTGATCATAGCATCCGCTTGGATCTTTCTCTACATTTCTGTTCGCTTTATGTTTGCCCTTCCTAAGATTCTCTTTGAAAGAAAGACAGTAAGAGAAAGTGTGAAATATAGTCTCCAAAAGACGAAGAAAAACGTCCTTTTCTTCTCTTGGCATCTCCTACTCATTATCATTAAAACCTATCTCTTCTTCTTTGTCTTGTTAATTCCCTTGCTCTTTGCTCAGGCTGTAATGGATAATTTTACTCAAAAAGAATCCTTGATTCTTGGTGTGATTAATTTTATCTTGATTAAAAACCTCCATTACATGACCCTGACTTATTTCCTAGTGAAGTTTGTTTCCTTCCTGACAGGAGAAGAGTTGGAGATCATGCCAAGGCGAAAGAAAGACCATTTGATGAGGTGGGGAGTCATGGGGTGTGCAAGTATCTTTTTTGCCTTAGAAGGTTATATCTATCTGGAGTCTCCGGATACCAATACACCTTTAGTGATTTCACACAGAGGAGTAAGTAATAAAAATGGTGTTCAAAATACGGTACAGTCTTTAGAAAAGACAGCCCAACTAAAACCAGACCTCGTCGAGATGGATGTGCAAGAAACGAAAGACGGTCAGTTCGTGGTGATGCATGACGCTAATCTTAAATCGCTAGCAAGAATTAATGCTACACCGCAAGACTTAACTCTGGATGAATTAATAAATACAGATATTTACGAGAATGGCTATCAAACAAAGATTTCAAGTTTTGATGATTATTTAGAACGCGCAAATGCTTTAAATCAAAAATTGCTGATTGAGATTAAAACCAGTAAAAAAGATAGTCCACAAATGATGGACCATTTTCTCGAAAAGTATGGAGCGACTATCAAGAAATATGGGCACCAGATGCAGTCACTAGACTACCATGTGATTGATAAGGTCTTGGCTTATGATTCTGAAATTCCAGTGTACTTCATTCTGCCATATAATAGTGTGTTTCCGAGAACCAAGGCGACTGGCTATACCATGGAGTATTCAACTTTGGATGAATACTTTGTCAACAAGCTCTGGACAACAGATCAGAAACTATATGTTTGGACTGTGAATAGTTCTGAGTCCTTTGATAAGGCAGTCAGACTTGGAGCAGATGGCATAATAACGGATGATCTTGAAATGGTCCAGTCACAAGTCACAATGGCTCAAGACGATCCGGAATACACGGAATTACTCTTAAAGAAAGCAATGGAATTCTTTGATTTCTAAGAAAAAAAGAGAAACAGATGTTTCTCTTTTTTTTGTGGATTAGAAAGGCAATTTTCCAGCGAAAGCACCTAGTTTCTTCTTAGTCGTTTCGTCAATTTGTTCAAGTGCAGCGTTAATCGCTTGAACAGTCATGTCAGAAAGTGTTTCGAGATCTTCTGGATCAACGACGGCTGGGTTGAAGTCAATGCTGACAACTTTTTTGTCTCCAGTCAGAGTTGCTTGGACAAGGTCCTGAGCTGATTTTCCGATAAATTCCATGGCAGCAAGTTCTGCTTGACTTTGTTCCATTTGTTTTTGAAGTTTCTGTGCTTGGCGCATCATGTTTTGCATGTTCATCATAGCGTTTTATAGTTTCCTTTTTCTATTATTTTCTTTTTTATTTTACCAATTTTAGGAGCAAAAGTCTAACAATAGTTTAAAACATCGTAGAGATAAGTGTAAACAATTATATTCTTAAATTTACAAAAATGGATGCCACGATTTTCCTAGCTTTTTCTTGTATTTCTAAAAATGTGTTTAAGTTTTCTTTAAGGTTTCTATTATATTCTAAAGAACTCTATATTAACCGAACGTTGAATGAGGGAGATAGAGAATAGCCTAAATTTATTTCTTAATTTGTTATGATTTTTCAGATTTTGTTGAATATTGTTCATTTTTCATCCTAAATAATGAGCCGATTCATATAGTGGCTCTTTATCTTTTCTTCATGATAGGTATATATTGTGATATAATAGACAGTGATGAGTTTTTTAGAATAAACTAAAGGAGAATATAAATGATCTATGCAGGAATCCTAGCCGGAGGAACTGGCACACGCATGGGAATCAGTAATTTACCAAAACAATTCTTGGAGTTGGGTGATCGACCTATTTTGATCCACACAATCGAAAAATTTGTTTTGGAACCAAGTATTGAAAAAATTGTAGTTGGAGTTCATGGAGATTGGGTCTCTCATGCTGAGGACTTGGTTGACAAGTATCTTTCTCTTCACAAGGATCGTATCATCATTACCAAGGGTGGTGCTGATCGCAATACCAGTATCGAGAAGATTATAGAAGCCATTAATGCCTATCGTCCAATCACTTCAGAAGATATCGTGATTACCCACGACTCTGTTCGTCCTTTTATCACACTTCGCATGATTCAGGACAATATCAAACTGGCCCAAAATCATGATGCGGTTGACACAGTAGTAGAAGCAGTTGACACCATTGTTGAAAGTACTAATGGTCAGTTTATCACAGATATTCCAAATCGTGCTCATCTCTATCAAGGTCAAACACCTCAGACTTTCCGTTGCAAGGATTTCATGGATTTGTATGGTTCCCTATCTGATCAAGAAAAGGAAATCCTGACGGATGCATGTAAAATTTTTGTTATCAAAGGAAAAGACGTTGCCCTAGCTAAAGGGGAATATTCAAATCTTAAAATCACAACTGTGACAGACCTGAAAATCGCGAAAAGCATGATTGAGAAAGACTAAGGCTATGATTAATCAAATTTATCAATTGACCAAACCAAAGTTTATCAATGTAAAATACCAAGAAGAGGACATTGATCAGGAGAATCATATCCTGATTCGTCCAAATTATATGGCGGTTTGTCATGCGGATCAACGTTACTATCAAGGGAAGCGTGATCCAAAGATATTGGCTAAAAAACTTCCTATGGCCATGATTCATGAGTCTTGTGGAACTGTTATTTCAGATCCGACTGGGAGTTATGAAGTCGGTCAAAAGGTAGTTATGATTCCCAATCAACCGCCTATGCAGAGTGACAAGGAGTTCTACGAGAACTACATGACCGGAACCTACTTCCTATCAAGTGGTTATGATGGCTTTATGAGAGAATTTGTCTCTCTTCCAAAAGATCGTGTTGTGTCTTATAATGACATTGAGGACACAGTTGCAGCCATTACTGAGTTTGTGAGTGTTGGTATGCATGCCATGGATCGTTTCTTGCATCTTGGTCATAGTAAGCGAGAGCGCATTGCTGTTATCGGAGATGGTAGTTTGGCCTTTGTTGTTGCAAATATTATCAATTATACCTTGCCAGAAGCAGAGATTATCGTCTTTGGTCGCCATTGGGAAAAACTAGAGCTCTTCTCTTTTGCAAAAGAGTGCTACATTACGGATAATATCCCAGAGGATTTGACCTTTGATCATGGATTTGAGTGTTGCGGTGGTGATGGTACAGGTCCAGCTATCAATGACTTGATTCGTTATATTCGCCCACAGGGAACGATTCTCATGATGGGAGTGAGCGAATACAAGGTTAATATCAATACACGAGATGCTTTGGAAAAAGGATTGTTATTAGTGGGATCGTCTCGTTCAGGACGCGTCGATTTTGAAAAGGCCATTCAAATGATGGAAGTCAAAAAGTTTGCGAATCGTCTGAAGAATATCCTTTATGTTGAAGAGCCTGTGAGAGAAATCAAGGACATTCACCGTGTCTTTGCTACAGACCTAAATACTGCTTTCAAAACAGTATTTAAGTGGGAAGTGTAGAAGATGGAGGTTAATTGTGGAGAAACTCATCAAAGAAAAAATTTCTTCTTTACTATCTGATGAAGAGGAAGTACTCAGTGTTGAACAGCTGGGAGGCATGACCAACCAAAACTATTTGGTCAAAACAACCAACAAACAGTATATTGTGAAATTTTTTGGTAAAGGGACTGAAAAACTCATCAATCGTCAAAATGAAAAGTACAATCTTGAACTTTTAGAGGATTTAGATTTAGATGTCAAAAATTACCTCTTTGATATTGAGTCAGGGATTAAAGTAAACGAATACATCGAATCAGCAGTAACTCTTGATTCAACATCTATCAAATCCAAGTTTGAAAAGATTGCACCAATTTTACAAACCATCCATGCTTCAGGGAAAGAATTAAGAGGAGAATTTGCTCCTTTTGAGGAAATCAGCAAATATGAATCCTTGATTGAGGGACCTATCCCTTATGAAAACTATGAAGCTGTAAGAAAAGATGTATTTTCACTAGAAAAGAGATTGGCTGATTTGGGTGTTGATAGAAAGTCCTGTCACATCGATTTGGTACCAGAAAACTTTATCGAGTCACCACAAGGTCGTTTGTATTTGATTGACTGGGAATACTCTTCTATGAATGACCCGATGTGGGATTTGGCAGCTCTTTTCTTAGAGTCTGAATTTACAAAGCAAGAGGAGGATGATTTCCTTTCCTACTATGAAAGTGACAAAACGCCTGTATCACGTGAGAAGATTCGTATCTATAAAATCTTGCAAGATACTATCTGGAGTTTGTGGACAGTGTACAAAGAAGCTCAAGGGGCTGATTTTGGAGATTACGGTGTCAATCGTTACCAAAGAGCTGTCGAAGGTTTGACTTATTATGGAGGTTAGGATGAAGAATAAAAATGGCGTTTCTTTTGGTCTGCTCTCTGGTATCTTCTGGGGATTAGGTCTAACGATTAGTGCTTATATCTTTTCAATTTTTACAAATCTTTCACCTTTTGTGGTGGCTGCCGCTCATGATTTCTTGAGTATCTTTATCTTGTTAGCTTTTCTTTTGGTAAAAGAAAGAAAAGTACGTCTTTCGATTTTCTTAAATATTCGAAATGTGAGTGTAATTATCGGTGCTTTACTAGCAGGACCTATAGGTATGCAGGCCAATCTTTATGCGGTTAAATATATCGGTAGTTCTCTAGCTTCATCTGTATCAGCTATTTACCCAGCAGTTTCAGTTTTGCTAGCCTTCTTCATTTTGAAACACAAGGTTTCAAAGAATACAGTATTCGGTGTTTTCTTGATTATTGCAGCGATCATTGCTCAAACCTACAAGGTTGAACAAGTTAACTCGTTTTACATTGGGATTCTTTGTGCCCTTATCTGTGCTATTGCCTGGGGGAGTGAAAGTGTTCTCAGCTCCTATGCTATGGAAAGTGATTTAAGTGAAATTGAAGCCTTGTTAATTCGACAAGTAACCTCATTCTTGTCCTATCTTGTGATTGTGCTCTTTTCACACCATTCATTTGCAGAAGTGGCAGATGGGCATTTACTAGGCCTCTTGCTTGTCTTTGCGGCCTTTAATATGATTTCCTACTTAGCTTATTATATCGCCATTAATCGTTTGCAACCTGCGAAAGCGACAGGTTTGAATGTGAGCTATGTAGTTTGGACTGTCTTATTTGCAGTTATTTTCTTGGGTGCACCGTTAGATATGCTGACAATCATCACTTCACTTATTGTTATGGCTGGTGTTTATATTATTATTAAAGAATAAAGGAGATTCGTGTGAAAGCGATTATTTTAGCAGCGGGCTTAGGAACTCGTCTGCGCCCTATGACTGAAAATACCCCAAAAGCTTTGGTTAAGGTTAATCAAAAACCCTTGGTAGAATACCAAATCGAGTTTTTGAAAGAGAGAGGAATTGATGAGATTATCATCGTTGTCGGTTACCTCAAAGAACAATTTGACTACTTAAAAGAAAAATATGGTGTTCGTTTAGTCTTTAACGACAAGTATGCTGATTACAATAACTTTTACTCACTTTATCTAGTAAAAGAAGATTTGGCAAACAGCTACGTCATCGATGCAGATAACTATCTTTTCAAAAATATGTTTCGAAACGATCTTAAACGTTCTACCTATTTTAGCGTTTATCGTGAAGACTGTACGAACGAGTGGTTCTTGGTTTACGGTGATGACTATAAGGTTCAAGACATTATTGTTGACAGTAAAGCTGGTCGCATTCTGAGTGGAGTTTCATTCTGGGATGCACCAACTGCTGAGAAGATTGTTGGCTTTATTGACAAAGCTTACGAAAGTGGTGAATTTGTTGATCTCTACTGGGATAACATGGTTAAGGATAATATCAAAGAATTAGATGTCTATGTGGAAGAATTAGAAGGAAATAGCATCTATGAAATTGATAGTGTAAAAGATTACCATAAGTTAGAAGAGATTTTATCTACTATTAAGTAAGGAAAGAGAAGAAGGCTTGGGCCTTCTTTTTTTGTGTATTTTATAACAAGAATGTTTGATATTGATTGTATTCTTTAAATGAAACAAAAATTACAAAAAAATGAACAAAATAAAACAAAAATTATTGACAACGATTTCATATAGTGTTATACTTATTACATAAAAGATAATTGAAAGAAGGGAAAATGTTATGGGATTAGATCATTTCTTTGACAAAAACCTGGTGTTTTGCTTAGAAGCGGATAATCAAGAACAACTCTTTGATCAGGTAGCAAGCTTGTTGGAAGAACGAGAAATTGTCACTCCAACTTATCGTGAAGCCTTGATCACGCGTGAAAAGTCATTTCCAACTGGTTTAGATATGGAATTTCTAGGAAAGGACTTGCCAAATGTAGCAATCCCTCATACAGATATTGTTCATAATCTAGCTGAGAAAGTAGTGGTTGTTCGATTAGAAAAACCAGTAACTTTTCACAATATGATTGCTCCTGATAGAGAGGTTGAAGTTTCACTGCTCTTCTTTATCATTAACAATTCAAGTTCAAGTCAAACGAATATTCTGGCTCAGTTGATGGATTTCTTTACAGGGAAGGATCATCTAGAAGATCTATCAAAAATTTCTGAACCAGAAAAACTTTATGCTTATATTGCTGAAGCAACAGCTTAATCTTGTCTATTAAAAAATAAAATCGGAGGAAATCCAAATGATTAAAATTCTTGCTGCCTGCGGTGCAGGTGTTAATTCAAGTCACCAAATTAAAAGTGCTCTAGAAGAAGAACTCTCAAATCGTGGTTATGACGTTCACTGTGATGCAGTCATGGTAAAAGATGTAAACGAAGACCTTATCAAGGGATACGATATCTTCACGCCAATCGCTGCAACTGACCTTGGTTTTGAACCAGGAATTCCAGTAATTGAAGCTGGACCAATCTTGTTCCGTATTCCAGCGATGAGTGCTCCAGTATTTGACAATATTGAAGCAGCTATCAAAGAACATGGACTAAGCTAATTTATCCTTTATCTTGTTAACATTCATATAACTTAGAAAAACGGGAGGAACTATTATGGATGTCATTATCAATCTGGCCAACGATATCTTCAAACCTATCTTGGCTATGGGTGGCCCTATCATCATGCTGATCATTTTGACAGTATTGGCCCTACTTTTTGGAGTGAAATTCTCCAAAGCGCTTGAAGGTGGTATTAAACTTGCCATCGCACTTACAGGTATCGGTGCCATCATCGGTATGCTCAACGGAGCTTTCTCAGCATCACTTGCGAAATTCGTTGAAAATACTGGTATTCAATTGAACATCACTGACGTTGGTTGGGCACCGCTTGCTACGATCACTTGGGGATCTGCTTGGACACTTTACTTCTTGCTTGTAATGTTGATTGTCAACGTTGTGATGCTTGCAATGAAGAAAACAGATACACTTGACGTTGATATCTTCGATATCTGGCACTTGTCAATCACTGGTCTTTTGATCAAATGGTACGCAGACAACAATGGAGTTAGCCAAGGGGTTTCACTTTTCATCGCAACTGCAGCAGTTGTCCTTGTAGGTATTTTGAAAATCATCAACTCTGACTTGATGAAACCAACATTCGACGACCTTCTTAACGCACCAAGTTCATCTCCAATGACTTCAACTCACATGAACTACATGATGAACCCAGTTATCATGGTTTTGGATAAGATTTTTGATAAAGTATTGCCTGGTCTTGATAAATACGACTTTGACGCTGCAAAATTGAACAAAAAAATCGGTTTCTGGGGATCTAAATTCTTCATCGGTTTTATCCTTGGTATCGTTATCGGTTTGATGGGAACTCCACATCCAGTTGCTGGAGTAGAAGAAGCAGCATCTTGGGAACTTGTTATTAAAGGTTGGTTGAGCCTTGGTTTGACAGCTGGTGTCTCCTTGGAGCTCTTCTCACTTATCGGATCATGGTTCATCGCAGCCGTAGAACCACTTTCACAAGGTATTACAAACGTTGCTACTAAACGTCTTCAAGGACGTAAATTCAACATCGGTCTTGACTGGCCTTTCATCGCTGGTCGTGCTGAAATCTGGGCTTGTGCTAACGTACTTGCTCCAATCATGCTAGTAGAAGCTGTTCTTCTTTCAAACGTCGGTAATGGTATCTTGCCTCTTGCAGGTATCATCGCTATGGGTGTGACTCCAGCTCTCTTGGTTGTTACACGTGGTAAATTGCTCCGTATGATTATCTTCGGAACACTCTTGTTGCCTCTCTTCCTTCTTTCTGGTACTCTTATCGCACCATTTGCAACAGAACTTGCTAAAGGTGTAGGTGCCTTTCCTAAAGGTGTAGATAGTGCTCAATTGATCACTCACTCAACTCTTGAAGGACCAATTGAAAAACTATTTGGTTGGGCAATCGGTAATGCTACAACAGGTGATATCAAAGCAATCCTTGGTGCAGCAGCCTTCCTTGTATTCTATGTAGGTATCTTTGCTTGGTATAGAAAACAAATGATCAAACGTAACGAAGAATACGCAGCAAATGCTAAATAATTCGCTCCTATAAAATGTAAATTGTGAAAACTAGGTTGTTAATTTCCTACATTGGGAGTGGCAACCTAGTTTTTTATATAAAAATCTAAAAATAGTTGGAGAACATTATGGTAATTGAAATCAAATCAGACCAGTTAACAGTTCAGTATAAAACCTTAGGTGGCGCCTTGTCGTCAATCAAGGATCGAGAAGGCATTGAGTATTTGTGGCAAGGTGATGCCACTTACTGGAGTGGACAAGCCCCAGTACTTTTTCCAATCTGCGGCTCTTTAAGAGAAGATACAGCATTCTACAGTCATGAAGATGGAACGGAGACGAAAGGAAACATTCCTCGTCACGGTTTGGTCCGTAAAAATGAATTTAAATTAGTTGATCAAACAGAAAACAGTGTAACCTTTGCTATCGAAGATGATGAGAATACTTATCAAAACTATCCTTATCATTTCCGCCTTGAAATCACTTATCTAGTGACTGGCAAGACTGTTCGTACTCAATACAAGATTTTCAATAAAGAAACTAATAAAGTAATGCCATTCTTTATAGGAGGACATCCAGGATTTAATTGTCCTCTGCTAGATGGCGAAACTTATGAAGATTACTATTTAGAGTTTGAGAAAGAAGAGACTTGCTCTGTTCCCCGGCCTTTCCCAGAAACAGGACTCTTAGACTTCCAAGATAGAAGTCCATGGTTGGATTCACAAAAGGAAGTGGCCCTCAGTTACGATCTGTTTAGTGTTGATGCAGTGACACTCGATGAGTTGCAATCCAGAACAATTGCCCTTCGTTCTCGTAAGCATGAGAAGGGATTAAAAGTACACTTCCAAGAGTTCTCAAATCTCATCATTTGGTCAACTTTGAATAAGGGACCATTCATTGCCTTTGAACCCTGGTCAGGCTTATCAACATCTCTTGAAGAAGGAGATCATTTAGAAGATAAGAAGAACGTTCGTCTCTTGGAACCCGGTCAAGTAGACCAAATTGGCTTTGATATTGAAATATTTTAGATAAAAAACCACAAAAACAAACATTTACTGTTGACTTTTTCTATAAATAGGAGTATATTATGTTTGTAAACAACAAATGATGTTTGTAACAAACAAATAATCACTTGTTATATTCTCTGTCGCAGAGAAAGTTTCTTTCTAGGAACTTGATTTCCTGGACTTGGATAAGGTGATATTCATCTCATTCAATCAAATTTATCACTAAACTGCTAGAAAGTCTTTTGTAGGTAAACTGCTAACTATAAAAGTCTTTACTAGCCTAGAAAAATAAAAAGGAGTATACAATATGTCTATTGTTATCGGTGCAGATGCTGCAGGTTTGAGATTGAAAGAAGTTGTGAAAGACTTCTTGGAAAAAGAAAACTTCCACGTTGTGGATGTTACAGCTGAAGGTCAAGACTTTGTTGATGTGACTCTTGCTGTTGCCGCAGAAGTAAACAAAGAAGAACAAAATCTTGGTATCGTGATTGATGCTTATGGTGCTGGTCCATTCATGGTAGCAACAAAAATCAAAGGAATGGTTGCCGCAGAAGTATCAGATGAACGCTCAGCCTATATGACTCGTGGCCACAATAACTCACGTATGATCACTATGGGTGCACAACTTGTTGGTGACGAATTGGCTAAAAATATTGCTAAAGGTTTTGTTAACGGTAAATACGACGGCGGACGTCACCAAATTAGGGTCGATATGTTGAACAAAATGTGCTAATACTCTTCAAAAATCAAGATAATCTGTTGTCAGCTCACTTTAGCTAACCTCAGTTATGCTTGCAGCTCGCTTCCTAAGCTAATCTTGATTTTTATTGAGTAAGGATAAATGATATTAGATTTATATAATTAATCGGAGGGAATAACTAATGAGAATTGCAATTGGATGTGACCACATCGTAACAGATGAAAAAATGGCGGTTTCAGAATTTTTGAAATCAAAAGGATATGAAGTCATCGACTTTGGTACCTATGACCACACACGTACTCACTACCCAATCTTTGGTAAAAAAGTTGGTGAAGCTGTAACTAGCGGTCAAGCTGATCTTGGGGTATGTATCTGTGGTACTGGTGTTGGTATCAATAACGCTGTAAATAAAGTTCCAGGAGTTCGTTCTGCCTTGGTTCGTGATATGACAACAGCTCTTTATGCAAAAGAACAATTGAATGCCAACGTTATTGGTTTTGGTGGTAAAATCACTGGTGAATTGCTCATGTGCGACATCATTGAAGCTTTCATCAATGCTGAATACAAACCATCAGAAGAAAACAAAAAATTGATTGCGAAAATTGAGCACGTTGAAACTCACAATGCTCATCAAGCAGATGCAAACTTCTTTACAGAATTCCTTGAAAAATGGGATCGCGGTGAATACCACGACTAAGAGGTGACGCATGATTTTAACAGTCACAATGAATCCATCCATTGATATTTCTTATCCTTTGGATGAATTGAAAATTGATACTGTCAACCGTGTGGTGGACGTGACCAAGACAGCTGGTGGTAAAGGGCTCAATGTTACACGAGTTCTTTCAGAATTTGGTGATTCTGTTGTTGCTACTGGTTTGGTTGGTGGTAAACTTGGTGAGTTTTTAGTAGAGCATATCGATGATAAAGTAACGAAACGTTTCTTCTCCATTCAAGGAGAGACTCGTAACTGTATCGCTATTCTCCACGGAGACAACCAAACAGAAATCCTTGAAAAAGGGCCTGAAGTTTTGGAACAAGAAGGGCAAGATTTCTTGGTTCATTTCGAAAATCTCCTTGACACTGTGGAAGTAGTAGCCATCTCTGGTAGTCTGCCAGCAGGTCTTCCAGTTGACTACTATGCAAGCTTAGTAGAACTTGCTAATCGCACAGGAAAACCAGTTGTTCTGGATTGCTCAGGTGCTGCCCTTCAGGCGGTTCTTGAATCACCACATAAACCAACAGTTATTAAACCAAATAACGAAGAATTGTCTCAGCTTCTAGGTAGAGAAGTTTCTGAGGATTTGGATGAATTAAAAGAAGTTCTTCAAGAGCCTTTATTTGCAGGTGTTGAGTGGATCATTGTTTCACTTGGTGCAAATGGTGCTTTTGCAAAACATGGTAATACTTTCTACAAGGTAGATATCCCTAGAATTCAGGTAGTCAATCCTGTCGGATCTGGAGATTCTACTGTTGCAGGTATTTCATCAGGACTTCTTCATAAGGAATCGGATGCAGAACTCCTCATCAAGGCTAATGTCCTTGGTATGCTCAACGCTCAAGAAAAGATGACAGGTCATGTCAATATGGCCAACTATCAAGCTCTATATGATCAATTAATAGTAAAAGAGGTATAAAATGGTTTTAACAGAACAAAAACGTGCACGCTTAGAAAAACTTTCAGATGAAAATGGCATTATCTCAGCTCTTGCTTTTGACCAACGTGGTGCTTTGAAACGCCTCATGGCTCAATACCAAACAGAGGAACCAACAGTGGCTCAAATGGAAGAACTTAAAGTCTTGGTAGCGGATGAATTGACAAAATATGCATCCTCTATGCTTCTCGACCCTGAGTATGGACTTCCAGCTACAAAAGCGCTTGATGCCAATGCTGGTCTTCTCCTTGCTTATGAGAAAACTGGCTACGACACAACAAGCACCAAACGCTTGCCTGACTGCTTGGATGTTTGGTCTGCAAAACGCATCAAGGAACAAGGTGCAGACGCTGTTAAGTTCTTGCTTTACTACGATGTAGACAGTTCTGACGAACTCAACCAACAAAAACAAGCCTACATCGAACGCATCGGTTCTGAGTGTGTGGCGGAAGATATTCCATTCTTCCTCGAAATCCTCGCTTACGATGAAAAAATCGCTGATGCAGGTTCAGCAGAATACGCAAAAGTGAAACCACACAAGGTTATCGGTGCCATGAAGGTCTTCTCAGACCCACGCTTCAACATCGATGTTTTGAAAGTGGAAGTTCCAGTCAACGTCAAATACGTTGAAGGCTTTGGCGATGGTGAAATTGTGTATACTCGCGAAGAAGCAGCAGCCTTCTTCAAAGCTCAAGATGAAGCGACGAACTTGCCATACATCTACTTGAGTGCGGGAGTGTCAGCTAAACTTTTCCAAGAAACGCTTGTATTTGCCCACGAATCAGGTGCAAACTTCAACGGAGTTCTTTGCGGCCGTGCAACCTGGGCTGGATCAGTTGAAGCCTACATCAAAGATGGTGAGGCAGCAGCCCGTGAATGGCTTCGCACAACTGGATTTGAGAACATTGACGAACTCAACAAGGTTCTTCAAACAACAGCGACTTCATGGACTGAACGTGTATAAGTTTTCCCCCTAATCTTAGGAACATTGATCTAAATAAAAATTTTAAAAAAGTTGTATGTAAAGGTTTACAAATAAACATACTTGTGCTATACTTAAATCACAAGTTAATACAAGGTGAGTGTTACTAAGTAATATTAGGCATGATCACAGGTGGATTAGAAATCAAAGGATTTTCTAGTTCATTTGTGGTCATTTTTTGTACTCATATACCTTTAATATGCAAAAGGAGGTTGCCATGTATCGAATTCTAAACCCAATGAATCACAACGTCTCGCTTGTCAGAAATGACAAAGGAGAAGAAGTGATTGTGATTGGTAAGGGGATTGCATTTGGGAAAAAGAAGGGGGATTTGATTGCTGAAGAACAAGTTGAGAAAATCTTTCGGATGAAGACAGAAGAGTCCAGGGAAAACTTTATGGCTCTGCTCAAAGATGTCCCGCTTGATTTTATCACAGTGACCTATGAGATTATTGATAAGCTTTCTAAGAAATATCATTATCCGATTCAAGAGTATCTCTACGTAACTTTGACAGATCATATTTACTGTTCTTATCAAGCTCTAACACAAGGAAGGTACAAGGATAGTAATCTGCCAGATATTTCTGCCAAGTATCCTATCGCTTTTCAAATCGCAAAGGAGGCCTTTGAAATCTATCGTCAGAAGTTGACAGATCATTTCCCTGAGGATGAAATTATTCGGATCGCTTATCATTTCATCAATGCCGAAGGTGAAAATGAAGTGGAACTTGTGGAGTCGATTGATAAGAGGAAAGAAATTCTCAGGAATGTCGAAGAAGTGCTAAGGGGATATGCAATTCAACGAACCAAAGAGAATAACCATTTCTATGATCGATTTATGATTCATTTGAATTATTTCTTGGATTATTTAGACAGATCTAGAGATGATAACCAATCACTTCTGGATATGGAAGATCATATTAAACAATCCTATCCAAAAGCGTTCGAGATTGGTTCCAAGATCTATGATGTGATTACGCAACATACGGGTCTTGATTTGTATAAAAGTGAACGAGTTTATCTAGTTCTACATATCCAACGTTTACTGTCATAAAATTTATCAAACAATATATAAGGAGGACTCTATTATGAATAGAGAAGAAGTAACATTATTAGGTTTTGAGATTGTTGCCTATGCTGGTGATGCTCGTTCAAAACTATTGGAAGCCTTGAAAGCTGCTGAAGCTGGCGATTTTGCGAAAGCTGATACTCTCGTAGAGGAAGCTGGTGGTTGCATCGCTGAGGCTCATCACGCACAAACAAGTCTATTAACTAAGGAAGCTTCAGGTGAGGACTTAGCGTATAGTGTAACCATGATGCATGGCCAAGACCACTTGATGACAACTATCTTGTTAAAAGATTTGATGCACCATTTAATCGAACTCTATAAGAGAGGAGTTAAGTAATGAATAAATTAATTGCATTTATTGAGAAAGGAAAACCTTTCTTTGAGAAATTATCTCGTAATATCTATCTTCGTGCTATTCGTGATGGTTTCATTGCAGGTATGCCTGTTATTCTCTTCTCAAGTATCTTTATCTTGATTGCTTTTGTACCAAACTCATGGGGCTTTAAATGGTCTGATGATGTTGTTAATCTCCTCATGAAACCTTATAGCTATTCAATGGGAATTTTGGCTCTCTTGGTAGCTGGTACAACAGCTAAGTCATTGACGGACTCAGTAAACCGTAGCATGGAGAAAACCAATCAAATCAACTATATGTCAACATTGTTGGCAGCAATTGTTGGTTTGTTGATGTTAGCAGCTGATCCTATTGAAGGTGGCTTTGCGACAGGTTTCCTTGGGACAAAAGGTTTGCTCTCAGCCTTCCTTGCTGCCTTTGTTACTGTAGCCATCTATAAGGTTTGTGTTAAGAACAACGTCACTATTCGTATGCCTGACGAAGTTCCACCAAATATCTCACAAGTCTTTAAAGATGTGATTCCGTTCACTCTATCTGTTGTTTCTCTTTATGCTCTTGATTTACTAGCTCGTCATTTTGTTGGTGCAAGTGTAGCTGAATCAATCGGTAAATTCTTTGCACCATTATTCTCTGCTGCTGATGGTTATCTAGGTATTACCATTATCTTTGGTGCCTTTGCCTTCTTCTGGTTTGTTGGTATCCATGGTCCATCTATCGTTGAACCAGCAATCGCAGCTATTACCTATGCAAATGCTGAAGTCAACTTGAACCTTCTCCAACAAGGGATGCATGCAGACAAGATCCTTACTTCTGGTACACAAATGTTTATCGTTACCATGGGTGGTACTGGTGCGACACTGGTTGTTCCATTCATGTTCATGTGGTTGACCAAATCGAAACGAAATCGTGCAATCGGACGCGCGTCTGTTGTACCAACCTTCTTCGGAGTTAACGAACCAATTCTGTTTGGTGCACCGCTTGTCTTGAACCCAATCTTCTTTATTCCATTTATCTTTGCGCCAATTGCCAACGTATGGATCTTTAAATTCTTCATTGAAACGCTTGGCATGAACTCATTTACTGCCAACCTTCCTTGGACAACACCAGGTCCGCTCGGTATTGTTCTCGGTACAAACTTCCAATTCTTGTCATTTGTACTTGCTGCTTTGTTAATCCTTGTTGACGTAGCCATTTACTATCCATTCCTCAAGGTTTATGATGAACAAATCCTTGAAGAAGAACGTTCTGGTAAAGCCAATGATGAATTAAAAGAAAAAGTAGCTGCAAACTTCAATACTGCCAAAGCAGATGCGATTCTTGAAAAAGCGGGTGTAGAAACAGCGCAAAACACAATCACAGAAGAAACTAATGTTCTCGTTCTCTGTGCAGGAGGAGGTACAAGTGGTCTCCTTGCAAATGCTCTAAACAAAGCAGCTGCAGAGTACAAGGTTCCTGTTAAAGCAGCAGCTGGTGGCTATGGAGCTCACCGTGAAATGTTGCCTGAGTTTGATCTGGTTATCCTTGCTCCTCAAGTTGCTTCAAACTTTGAAGATATGAAGGCCGAAACCGACAAGCTTGGTATCAAACTTGCCAAGACAGAAGGTGGGCAATACATTAAATTGACTCGCGATGGAAAAGGTGCTCTTGCCTTTGTTCAAGCGCAGTTCGAAGAATAAAAGGTAAAGAGCGAAGAAGTGAGATGGAGGAATTCCTCCCAACTCTATCTCCATCTCATTTCTATTTCTTGAAAGGTGAATCAAATGACAAAAACACTTCCAAAAGACTTTATTTTTGGTGGGGCAACAGCTGCCTATCAAGCAGAAGGTGCTACACATACTGATGGTAAAGGACCAGTTGCCTGGGACAAATATCTCAAGGATAACTATTGGTACACTGCTGAGCCATCCAGTGATTTCTACCACAAATACCCAGTTGACCTCAAACTAGCAGAAGAGTATGGTGTCAATGGTATCCGTATTTCAATCGCTTGGTCACGTATCTTTCCAACTGGTTATGGGAAAGTCAATGCCAAGGGAGTTGAGTTCTATCATAATCTATTTGCAGAGTGCCACAAACGGCATGTTGAGCCCTTTGTAACTCTTCATCACTTTGATACGCCAGAAGCTCTACATTCAAATGGAGACTTCTTAAACCGTGAAAACATTGAACACTTTGTAGACTACGCGGCTTTCTGTTTTGAAGAATTCCCAGAAGTAAACTATTGGACAACCTTTAATGAAATTGGGCCGATAGGAGATGGTCAGTATTTGGTTGGGAAATTCCCTCCAGGTATTCAGTATGATCTTGCCAAAGTCTTTCAATCTCATCACAATATGATGGTGTCGCATGCGCGTGCAGTAAAACTTTTTAAGGATAAGGGTTACAAGGGGGAAATTGGTGTGGTTCACGCCCTGCCTACCAAGTATCCTCTGGATCCTGAAAATCCTGCAGATGTCCGTGCAGCTGAGTTAGAAGATATTATCCATAACAAGTTTATCCTAGACGCTACTTATCTAGGACGATATTCCGAAGAAACCATGGAAGGCGTCAACCATATTTTATCCGTCAATGGTGGAAGCTTAGATCTGCGTGAAGAAGACTTCGATGCATTAGAAGCTGCAAAAGACTTGAACGACTTCCTTGGAATTAACTACTACATGAGTGATTGGATGGAAGCCTTTGATGGAGAAACTGAAATTATCCATAATGGTAAGGGTGAGAAAGGAAGCTCTAAATACCAAATCAAGGGCGTTGGTCGTCGTGTAGCTCCTGATTATGTCCCACGTACCGATTGGGACTGGATTATCTATCCTCAAGGTTTGTATGATCAAATCATGCGCGTGAAGAAAGATTACCCAAATTACAAGAAAATCTACATCACAGAGAATGGTCTCGGATACAAAGATGAGTTTGTGGATGGGACGGTCTATGATGATGGACGGATTGATTATGTTAAGAAACATATGGAAGTGATTTCAGATGCAATCTCTGATGGAGCCAATGTCAAAGGCTACTTTATCTGGTCGCTGATGGATGTCTTTTCTTGGTCAAATGGCTATGAAAAGCGTTATGGCCTCTTCTATGTGGACTTTGAAACCCAGGAGCGTTATCCAAAGAAATCAGCTCACTGGTACAAGAAAGTAGCGGAAAGTAAGATTATAGACTAGTAGAATTAGTAATTAGATATAGAATTCTAGTGAGGCAAAAGATGTTCAAAGATTTTATCCAATCAATTTATGAAAAAGTTTATATTATCAATTTTGATAAATGTTCTCAAATACCTCGTTTGACTAATGAGGAGCTGAAAAATCTTGGGAAATGGTATGTCTCTACCGGTAAAGAATGGATTTGCCATTCAGACTATGAGCTAGAAGAATTTAAAAATATCTTTTTAAGTTTTATCAGTCCTGAAGAACGGGATAATATCTCCTTTGATTCAGATTTTATACCGTTTCAACAATCATAAATAATCTAGGAAACTCTTTGTAAAAATCTTCATCCAAAAATGCGTCATATCAAGATTCTTATTTTCTTGATATGACGCATTTTATTTTTTATCAATCCTCAGTTTTATGGTTTAGAAAGAATAATTTTTGTTTGTTTCGACAGTTCTTCAAATGTCTCCTGACTCAGTTTGGCATCTGAAACGATAGTATCAATCTCTGAGATATTGTAGAAAGTGTAAAAATCAAACTTATTAAACTTGCTGTGGTCTGCCAGTAAGTATTTTTTATTGGCATTATTCAGGGCGATTCGTTGTACCTCGCCCTCTTCTTCACTGAAAGTAGCGATTGCCTTATCCTTGATACCATTACAGCTTACAAAAGCTTTAGAAAACTGAAGGTTTGTCAAATCCTGCAAGGTAAGTGTCCCTACAAAAGCACCAGTGATAGAGCGATAATTTCCGCCAATCAAGATCAAATCTGTTAATTTTCGTTCGTTTAGGATGAGAAAAACAGGAAGACTGTTTGTTACAACACGAATGTTATCGATCGGGAGCTCACGAGCAAAACATTCTAAGGTTGTTCCTGGTCCGATAAAAATGGTTTCACCTTCGTCAATCAAATGACCGGCAAAATGGCTAATTTCTTGTTTTTCAGCAATCTGTAAGCCTTGTTTTTCGACGTTTGAGCGTTCGTTGTTTAATAGAGAACCTGTACGAAGTTTTTCAGCACCACCATGCACACGAACCAGCAAATCCTTATCTGCCAATTCTTGTAAGTAGCGGCGAGCTGTCATATCTGACACATCAAGACTCTCCATAATCTCTTTTACAGTAATAGTGCCTTTTGTGTTCACTGCTTCTAGAATACTATCTAGTTTTTCTTGCTTTAGCATCCTTATCACCTCGATTTCTACTATTATTATCTTACCATAAAACACTCAATCAATCAAATAGAAAAAACAAAATAAAACAAAAACAAAAATACCATGGTTGTTTTAAACAAACCATGATATTTTGAATGATTGGTCAAATTAGTCTAAACCATAGTTGTAATCCTCATCTTGCATAGCTTCAACTTCACCAAGGAGGTAACCATTTCCGACTTGAGAGAAGAAGTCGTGGTTAGAAGTTCCTGTTGAAATACCGTTCATAACGATTGGGTTGACATCATCAGCTGAATCTGGGAAGAGTGGATCTTGTCCTAGGTTCATAAGAGCCTTATTGGCATTGTAACGAAGGAAAGTTTTAACTTCCTCAGTCCAGCCAACACCGTCATAGAGGCTTTCTGTGTATCCTTCTTCATTTTCGTAAAGAGTATAGAGCAGGTCGTACATCCATTCTTTAAGCTTTTCTTGCTCTTCTTCAGGCAATTCATTGAAACCAAGTTGGAATTTGTAACCAATGTAAGTTCCATGAACAGACTCATCACGGATGATCAGTTTGATGATTTCCGCAACGTTGGCCAGTTTGTTGTTACCGAGATAGTAAAGTGGTGTAAAGAAACCAGAGTAGAAGAGGAAGGTTTCAAGGAAAACGCTGGCAACTTTCTTTTCTAGTGGGCTACCATTGAGATAGATTTCATTGATAATTTCCGCTTTTCTTTGTAGGTAGGGATTAGTGTTGGTCCATTCAAAGATTTCTTCAATTTCAGCCTTGGTATTCAAGGTTGAAAAGATAGAAGAGTAAGATTTTGCGTGGACAGATTCCATAAATTGGATGTTGTTGAAAACAGCTTCCTCATGCGGTGTACGGATGTCTGCGCGAAGAGCTTGAACCCCTGTTTCAGATTGCATGGTATCCAAAAGTGTCAAACCACCAAAGACTTTTCCTACCAAGTCTTTTTCTTTGTTTGATAATTTTCTCCAGTCGTCTAGGTCATTTGACAAGGGGATACGAGTGTCGAGCCAGAATTGCTCAGTTAGCTTTTCCCAAGTTGATTTGTCGATGACATCTTCGATGGCATTCCAGTTAATGGCTTTGTAGTAAGTTTCCATTTTGTAAAATTTCTCCTATATATTTTGTTAATGCAAATGCTTTTTAATGATATTTGCGTAATGATGTAAATTTCTCTTTTCGAGTTCTCTTAGAAAAACTTCTAATGGTGGAATATTACTCATATATGGAGAACTATCTGGCCCAGTGTAAAGACCGCCACCTGGTCCGGTGTAAAGACCACCGCCTGGTCCAGTATAAAGACCACCACCTGGTCCAGTATAAAGACCACCGCCTGGTCCAGTATAAAGACCGCCACCTGGTCCAGTGTATCTATTTCTAACCCACATTAATCCAGTCCTTTCAAATTATGCTTAAATGACACAGCTTTCACATTGGTTAGCACCAACTTCTCCACCGTCGTCTGTAAAGGTACGAACGTAGTAAATTGACTTGATGCCCTTGTTAAAGGCATAGTTACGAAGGATAGACAAGTCACGTGTGGTTTGTTTATTTTCTTTCTTCCATTCATAAAGACCTTTTGGAATGTCACTACGCATGAAGAGAGTGAGTGAAAGCCCTTGGTCCACGTGCTCTGTTGCAGCAGCGTAGACATCAATCACCTTACGCATATCCATATCGTAAGCAGAAGTGTAGTAAGGGATAGTATCTGTTGACAAACCTGCAGCAGGGTAGTAGATTTTACCGATTTTCTTTTCTTGGCGCTCTTCGATACGTTGTGTAATCGGGTGGATAGAAGCAGAAACATCGTTGATGTAGCTGATAGAACCATTTGGCGCTACAGCAAGGCGGTTTTGGTGATAAAGTCCATCTGCTTGAACCTTTTCGCGAAGTTCAGCCCAGTCAGCAGCGCTTGGAATAAAGACATCTTTAAAGAGTTCTTTAACACGGTCTGATTTTGGAACAAACTCGCCTGTCACATACTTGTCAAAGTAGCTTCCGTTAGCATAGTCTGATTTTTCAAAGTTGTGGAAGGTGATACCACGTTCGCGCGCTATATTGTTTGATTCCACCAAGGTCCAGTAGTTCATAAGCATAAAGTAGATGCTTGTAAATTCAATTGACTCAGGTGATCCGTACTCAATCAGTTGTTGGGCAAGGTAACTATGAAGTCCCATGGCACCCAGACCAAAGGTGTGAGCCAAACTGTTTCCGTGGTCGATAGTAGGGACAGCTACGATGTGTGAACTATCTGTAACGAAAGTCAAAGCACGAACCATCGCACGGATAGAACGACCAAAGTCAGGTGAAGTCATCATGTTGACCACGTTGGTTGATCCAAGGTTACATGAAACGTCTGTTCCCATTTGAAGGAATTCTTGAGCATCGTTGATCAAGCTTGGTTCTTGAACTTGAAGAATCTCAGAACACAAGTTACTCATGATAATCTTACCCTCAACTGGATTTGCACGGTTAGCTGTATCAATGTTGACTACATAAGGATAGCCAGATTCTTGTTGCAATTTAGAGATTTCAGTTTCCAAATCACGCGCCTTGATTTTTGTCTTGCGGATATTTGGATTTGCGACTAATTCATCGTATTTTTCAGTGATGTCGATGTAGTTGAATGGTACACCGTACTCAAGCTCTACGGAGTAAGGGCTAAAGAGATACATTTCTTCATTTTTACGAGCTAATTCGTAGAATTTATCTGGTACCACAACTCCAAGTGAGAGGGTCTTAACACGAACCTTTTCATCGGCATTTTCTTTCTTAGTTGAAAGGAAAGCGATGATATCTGGGTGAAAGACGTTGAGGTAGACAACCCCGGCACCTTGACGTTGCCCGAGTTGGTTTGAGTAAGAGAAGCTGTCTTCAAAAAGCTTCATAACTGGTACGACACCAGAAGCAGCACCTTCATAACCTTTGATAGGAGCTCCAGCCTCACGAAGGTTGCTGAGGGAAATTCCCACACCACCACCGATACGTGAAAGTTGAAGAGCAGAGTTGATAGAACGTCCGATAGAGTTCATGTCATCAGTTACTTGAATCAAGAAACAAGATACCAACTCCCCACGACGAGCACGACCTGCGTTCAAAAAGGAAGGAGTAGCTGGTTGGTAGCGTTGGTGGATGATTTCATTGGCAATATCAATTGCAATCGCTTCATTCCCGTCAGCAAAATAAAGTGCATTAAAGAAGACACGGTCTTCCATGCTTTCAAGGTAATATTCACCGTCATTAGTCTTCAAGGCATATTGATTGTAAAACTTATAGGCTGCCATAAACGACTTGAATTGGAAGTTTTGGTCCTTGATAAATTGATGCAATTCTTCCAAAAACTCTGGACGGTACTTCTTGAGAAACGCAGTTTCAATGTAGTTGTGTTCAATGAGGTAGTTGATTTTATCAGTGATTGAATCAAAAACCATAGTGTTTGGAACTACATTTTCTTTAAAGAAAGCATCCAAGGCTTCCTTATCTTTATGAAGCATGATTTGTCCATTAACAGGACGGTTGATTTCGTTATTGAGACGGAAGTAGGTCACGTCTTCAAGATGTTTTAATCCCATAAAATTTTCCTTATCTAACCTGATTACAAAAGAAAGGCCTCTAAGTTAGCCCTAGAAGCAATTTCTTCTGGATGATGCACTAAAATTATGCTAACTGTTTTAGTTTTCCTGGTTGGAAACCTGAAAAGACTTCAGTTGGTGTTTGGATAACAGGAGCAGCGCTGAAACCGAGCTCTTTAACTTGATCGATGTACTCTGGTTGCTCGTCGAGATTGATCTCACGATAAGCGACATTGTTGCTGTCCAAGAAACGTTTGGTCATCTTACATTGGACACAGTTATTTTTAGAATAAACGGTTACCATTTTCGTAACTCCTCTTTCAAAATAGATTACTTTCTTAGTATATCAGAAAAAAAAACTTTGTCAAACTTTTTAAACTAAATCTTGTGCTAAAAAGTTACGGTTTTGAAATCAAAACACAAGATATAGTGTTTTTGAAAACATAAATTTTGATTTCCGTTGAACTGTCAAAGTTTCTCAAAATAAAAAAACTACATACTGTATATTGGCAATATAAATAGAAGATTTTCAGCAAGTTATCAGAAAGGAAAACGAAGAAAATAGCAAAAATCGTAAGAACAGGAATAAGTCTAGCTGAGACAATGCTTTAATAAAACAGAAACTGTGATATTTACGAAAAAAAGAAATTTTCCACACAAGATGTCCCAATATTTTGTATTAGAATATCTAAAATATAACAAAAGTGGAAATGACAGATTATGCTGTATTCATAAAAATGGATCATTGGTTAATTTTATATAGGATACTTATGAGTTTCGTATCCTTTTATAAGGAGCATATAAATACAATGTTTGAGAAAGTTCATTTTATGTGATATACTACATGTGATTATAAGATTAAAAAATGGATATCTGGATGCTTTTGTTTGATAGGGAATGTTATCAGATTATAATTAGATTAAATAAATGAAAGAACACAGAATTAGGAGGCGCGTGGTGAAAGAAAATGATGTTATTTTAAAACGGCAATCAACTCAAATATTTTTTAAGAATGGTGATACGGATTTTTTCTTTAATTGGTTGTTAGGAATCGGTGAAATTTTTGGTTTCTCTCATGGAGAGCTTTATTATCTTGCTCAAAGATTGGGGAACTCACCAAAGCCTGATGACTGGAAAAATGTATTTTTATCGCATGTAAACTACCTTGAACAAGAAGCAAGTAATTCAGGATTGAGTGAACAAACAAAGGCGCAGTATTATCTTGCACAGACCTACTCACTTCGCTCGGCAATTCAGTTTACCGATCCATTTTCTGACGAGTATTTACCGACCGTTCGTCAAATGGAGAAGGTGTTTTCTAGTGCAATTCATTCACTAGGTGTACCGATTGAAAAACTAACTATTCCCTATCAGGGTTCTTACTTGCCTGGGTATTATCTTCATAGCGGCGATAATTGTCCAACGCTAATCATGATTGGTGGAGGTGATACTTATCGCGAAGATTTATTTTACTTTGCAGGATATCCTGGATGGATACGAAATTATAATGTTTTAATGGTTGACCTTCCTGGTCAAGGGAGCAATCCTAGTAGAGGGCTGGTCTTTGATGTGGATGCTTCTATTCCAATTTCATTATGCATAGACTGGTTGGAAAATAGAAATCCTAAACTAAATTATTTAGCTATTTATGGTGTCAGCGGAGGGGGATATTTTACCGCACAAGCTGTCGAAAAGGATCCAAGAATTCATGCTTGGATTGCTAGTACCCCTATTTACGACGTTGCAGAACTTTTCAGAAAAGAATTTGGATCAAGTTTGAAAGCACCTAGTTGGTTAATAAATGCCATTTTAAAATTAGCTGGAAATTTGAATGAATCAGCAAATTTAAATCTTAAAAAGTATGCATGGCAGTTTGGTACTTCTGATTTTAAGAGTGCTATTGATGATGTATTTAACCATGCAAAGATTGTGGATTATCAAAAAATTCAATGCCCATGCCTGTTTATCATGGGAAAGGGTGAGGGTGCTGAACTGCAGCATCAAACTAAGGTAATTTATGAAGCACTTAAATCTAAAAATCAACAAACTAAACTTCAAGTATTTGAGGCGGAAAGTGGTGCGGACGCTCATTGCCAAGTCAATAATCTAAGACTCGCCCATAATGTCGTTTTTGATTGGTTGGATACTTTATTTGAATGGAATCAATCAAAGTTTTAGTTCTACTTATACCACTTAGATATATCTACCTTTTTACTGTTAGGGGCTACAAACTTATTTTACTTTAAGTAGCAAATTGGATAAATTCTCTACTGTTGATGGTAAGAGTAGGTTTTAGAATTTCAGTATTTAGTATTTGATGAAGTCTTTTCAAATAATAGATTTACTGAGTTATATTAATTATAGTTAAATAGTATTATTTCATTATTTACTAGGATTGTCCTCTGATTGGTATTAAGGGAAAATAGCTTTGAAAATTGGAATTTTGAAGGTAATATTCTTTTAATAATTAGTGCCTAAATTTCCCATAGTACCTGTATGATAGAAAAAGAAGCAATTTCATTTTCAGTAAAAGTCCATAAAATACTTGAAAAATTATCTAGAAGGTGATATAATACAGTCTTGTAAGGGTTATCACATATAATCCAAATAAGAAACAATTAAAGGAGAGTCAAACTATGGCTTCTAAAGATTTCCACGTAGTGGCAGAAACAGGTATTCATGCACGTCCAGCAACATTGTTGGTTCAAACAGCTAGCAAATTTGCTTCAGATATCACTCTTGAGTACAAAGGTAAATCAGTAAACCTTAAATCAATCATGGGTGTTATGAGTCTTGGTGTTGGCCAAGGTGCTGATGTTACAATTTCAGCTGAAGGTGCAGATGCTGACGATGCAATCGCTGCAATCACTGAAACTATGGAAAAAGAAGGATTGGCATAAGGAAAATGACAGAAATGCTTAAAGGAATCGCAGCATCTGACGGTGTTGCAGTTGCAAAAGCATATCTACTCGTTCAACCGGATTTGTCATTTGAGACTGTTACAGTCGAAGATACAAACGCAGAAGAAGCTCGCCTTGATGCCGCTCTAAAAGCATCACAAGACGAGCTTTCTGTTATTCGTGAGAAAGCAGTAGGTACGCTCGGTGAAGAAGCAGCTCAAGTTTTTGACGCTCACTTAATGGTTCTTGCTGACCCAGAGATGATCAGCCAAATCAAGGAAACAATCCGTGCGAAGAAAGTGAATGCAGAAGCAGGTCTGAAAGAAGTGACAGACATGTTTATCACTATCTTTGAAGGCATGGAAGACAACCCATACATGCAAGAACGTGCAGCGGATATCCGCGACGTGACGAAACGTGTATTGGCAAATCTCCTTGGTAAGAAATTGCCAAACCCAGCTTCTATCAATGAAGAAGTGATTGTGATTGCGCATGACTTGACTCCTTCAGATACAGCTCAATTGGACAAAAACTTTGTAAAAGCTTTTGTAACCAACATCGGTGGACGTACAAGCCACTCAGCTATCATGGCGCGTACACTTGAAATCGCAGCAGTATTGGGTACAAACAACATCACTGAAATTGTTAAAGATGGTGATATCCTTGCTGTTAACGGTATCACTGGTGAAGTGATTATCAACCCAACTGATGAGCAAGCGGCAGAATTCAAGGCCGCTGGTGAAGCTTATGCGAAGCAAAAAGCTGAATGGGCACTTTTGAAAGATGCTCAAACAGTGACTGCTGATGGTAAACACTTTGAATTGGCTGCTAATATCGGTACTCCAAAAGACGTTGAAGGTGTCAATGCCAACGGTGCCGAAGCTGTTGGTCTTTACCGTACAGAGTTCTTGTACATGGATTCTCAAGACTTCCCAACAGAAGACGAGCAGTATGAAGCATACAAAGCTGTACTTGAAGGAATGAATGGTAAACCTGTTGTCGTTCGTACAATGGATATCGGTGGAGATAAGGAACTTCCTTACTTCGATATGCCTCACGAAATGAACCCATTCCTTGGATTCCGTGCCCTTCGTATCTCTATCTCTGAGACTGGAGATGCTATGTTCCGCACACAAATCCGTGCCCTTCTTCGTGCCTCTGTACACGGTCAATTGCGTATCATGTTCCCAATGGTTGCGCTCTTGAAAGAATTCCGTGCAGCGAAAGCAGTCTTTGATGAAGAAAAAGCAAACCTTCTTGCTGAAGGAGTTGCAGTTGCGGATGATATTCAAGTTGGTATCATGATCGAAATCCCAGCAGCAGCAATGCTTGCAGACCAATTTGCTAAAGAAGTTGACTTCTTCTCAATTGGTACAAACGACTTGATCCAATACACAATGGCAGCAGACCGTATGAATGAGCAAGTTTCATACCTTTACCAACCATACAACCCATCAATCCTTCGTTTGATTAACAATGTTATCAAAGCAGCTCACGCTGAAGGTAAATGGGCAGGTATGTGTGGTGAGATGGCTGGTGACCAAAAAGCCGTTCCACTTCTTGTCGGAATGGGCTTAGATGAGTTCTCTATGTCAGCAACATCTGTCCTTCGTACACGTAGCCTGATGAAAAAACTCGACACAGTTAAGATGGAAGAGTACGCAAACCGTGCCCTTACAGAATGCTCAACAATGGAAGAAGTTCTTGAACTTCAAAAAGAATACGTTGACTTTGATTAATTGAAAGGTCCTTGCAACTCAGTTGCAGGGATTTTTTTGCTTTAAAAATTTGGTGATTGATTTTCAATATAGGATTCTTAAATCAGACTGTTCAGATAGAAGGTAGTGTAGAAAACAAAAAAATCGTTAACCGGTTCATAAAATTCTTGACAAGTTACAAATTTAGGAGTAAACTATTAACCAGTTAACTTTTAGAGAGGAGTTTCTGCAATTTAGAAATGAATTGCAACTAGAAATATCAAAAAGGAAGAGAGTTTCGATGAAAATTAATAAAAAATACCTAGCAGGTTCTGCGGCAGCCTTGATTTTAAGTGTCTGTTCTTATGAGTTAGGACTGTATCAAGCCAGAACGGTCAAAGAAAATAATCGTGTGTCTTACGTTGATGGAAACCAAGCAGCGCAAAAAACGGAGAATCTGACTCCTGATGAAGTCAGTAAGAAAGAAGGCATCAATGCGGAACAAATCGTCATCAAGATAACAGACCAAGGCTATGTCACTTCACACGGTGACCACTATCATTATTACAATGGTAAGGTTCCTTACGACGCTATCATCAGTGAAGAGTTGCTGATGAAGGATCCAAACTATACACTAAAAGATGAGGATATTGTCAGTGAAATCAAGGGTGGTTATGTTATCAAGGTGGACGGAAAATACTATGTCTACCTTAAGGATGCGGCCCATGCAGATAATGTTCGTACGAAAGAAGAAATCAATCGGCAAAAACAAGAACATAGTCAGCATCGTGAAGGAGGAACTTCAGCAAACGATGGTGCGGTAGCCTTGGCACGTTCACAAGGACGCTACACCACAGATGATGGTTATATCTTTAATGCCTCTGATATCATTGAAGATACTGGTGATGCTTATATCGTTCCTCATGGCGACCATTATCATTACATTCCTAAAAGTGAGTTATCAGCCAGCGAATTGGCTGCTGCAGAAGCCTTCCTATCTGGTAGAAGTGGTCAATCGAATACGCCTACTTATCGCCGTACCAATAACAACAGTAGTAGTTACGATATAGATAGATGGACCCCATCCTATAATAACCAAGGCAACAGCTATAACAATCAAAGCAACAGCTATACGAACACGAACACAGCTAACAACAGTAGCGACGATAACCAAGCAAGTCAGAGTGATGAGGATATTGATAGCCTTCTGAAACAACTTTACGCTTTGCCGCTCAGCCAACGACACGTAGAATCTGATGGCCTTGTCTTCGACCCAGCACAGATTACAAGTCGAACAGCTAGAGGAGTTGCTGTGCCTCATGGGAACCATTACCATTTCATCCCTTATTCACAGATGTCTGAATTGGAAGAACGAATCGCTCGTATTATTCCTCTACAGTACAGTTCGAACCATAGGGTGCCGGATTCAAGACCAGAACAACCAAGTCCACAACCGACTCCGGAACCTAGTCCAAGCCCGCAACCTGCACCAAATCCTCAACCATCTCCAAGCAATCCAATTGACGAAAAATTGGTCAAACAGGCAATTCGAAAAGTAGATGATGGTTATGTATTTGAGGAGAATGGAGCCTCTCGTTATATTCCTGCTAAGGAACTTTCAGCTGAAACTACTGCAGCCATTGATAGTAAGCTAGCCAAGCAAGAAAGTTTAGCTCATAAGCTCGGAGCTAAGAAAACCAACCTCCCATCTGGTGATCAAGGATTTTACAATAAGGCTTATGATTTACTAGCAAGAGTTCATCAAGACTTACTTGATAATAAAGGTCGTAAAGCTGATTTTGATACTTTGGATAAACTGTTGGAACGTTTAAATGATGAAAGCAGTGATAAAGTCAAGTTGGTGGATGATATCTTGGCCTTTCTAGCACCGATTCGTCATCCAGAACGTTTAGGAAAACCAAATGCGCAAATTGCCTACACTGATGATGAGATTCAGGTAGCCAAGTTGGCAGGCAAGTATACAACAGAAGATGGCTATATCTTTGATCCTCGTGATATCACCAGTGATGAGGGGGATGCCTATGTAACTCCACATATGACCCATAGCCATTGGATTAAAAAAGATAGTTTGTCTGAAGCCGAAAGAGCGGCAGCCCAAGCTTATGCTAAAGAGAAAGGTTTGACTCCTCCTTCAACAGACCATCAGAATCCAGGAAATACGGAGGCTAAAGGAGCAGAAGCTATCTACAACCGCGTGAAAGCAGCTAAGAAGGTGCCGCTTGATCGTATGCCTTACAATCTCCAACATACCGTGGAAGTTAAAAACGGTAGTTTAATCATTCCTCATTATGATCATTACCATAACATCAAATTTGAGTGGTTTGACGAAGGACTTTATGAGGCACCTAAGGGGTATAGTCTAGAAGATCTCTTTGCGACTGTCAAGTACTATGTCGAACATCCAAACGAACGTCCGCATTCAGATAGTGGTTGGGGCAATGCAAGTGACCATGTTCAAAGAAACCAAAATGGTCAAGCTGATAACAATCAAACGGAAAAACCATCAGAGGAGAAACCTCGGACAGACAAACCTGAGGAAGAAAAGCCACGCGAAGAGAAGCCTCAAAGTGAGAAACCAGAATCTCCAAAACCAACTGAGGAGCCGGAAGAAGAATCACCAGAGGAACCAGAAGAACCTCAGGTCGAGACTGAAAAGGTTGAAGCGAAGTTGAGAGAGGCTGAAGAGCTACTTGCAAAGATCCAAGATCCCATTATCAAGTCCAATGCCAAAGAAACTCTCACTGGCTTAAAAAATAACCTGCTATTTGGTGCTCAGGATAACAATACCATTATGGCTGAAGCTGAAAAGTTGTTGGCTTTGTTAAGGGAGAGTAAGTAGTCGTAGCAACATTTTCTAACTCCTAAAAACAGGATAGGAGAGCTAGAAAAGATAAAATCGAAAAATGAGAGCAGAATGTGAGTTCTAGTTCTCATTTTTTTCATGAAAATGTGCAAAATAACTTGACATATAATGTAAATAAAGATAAACTATTTACTAGTTAATTAAATGGTTAAATACTAGTTAAGGAGTAATGATGAAAAAAAGAACGATCCTATTATTGATGGCCAGTTTGTTGGCTCTTGTCTTAGGAGCATGTAGTCAAAAAGAAAAACAAGAAGCAAAAGGGATGAAGATTGTCACAAGTTTTTACCCAGTCTATGCCATGGTCAAAGAGGTATCAGGTAACCTGAATGATGTTCGGATGATTCAGTCAAGTAGTGGAATTCACTCATATGAACCTTCAGCGAATGACATTGCTGCTATTTATGACGCGGATGTCTTTGTCTACCACTCGCATACACTGGAGTCTTGGGCGGGAAGTCTGGATCCAAATTTGAAAAAATCAAAAGTTAAAGTTTTAGAAGCGTCTGAAGGGATGACCTTGGAGCGTGTACCAGGTTTGGAAGATGTAGAAGCTGGTGATGGGATCGATGAAAAAACACTTTACGACCCGCACACTTGGTTAGATCCTGAAAAAGCAGGCGAAGAGGCGCAGATTATTGCGGATAAACTTTCGGAGCTTGATAGTGCCAATAAGGAAACTTATCAAAAAAATGCCAAAGACTTTATCGCTAAAGCTCAAGAATTAAGCAAGAAATACCAAACTATTTTTGAAAAAGCAAGTCAAAAGACTTTTGTTACGCAACACACAGCCTTTTCTTACCTGGCTAAACGCTTTGGTTTGAAACAACTTGGTATAGCAGGAATTTCCCCTGAACAAGAGCCGAGTCCGAGACAGTTGACAGAAATCCAAGAATTTGTCAAAACCTACAAGGTTAAAACCATCTTTACTGAGAGCAATGCTTCTTCTAAAGTTGCTGAAACCTTGGTCAAATCAACAGGAGTTAGTCTGAAAACACTGAATCCTTTGGAAGCAGATCCTGAGAATGACAAAACTTACTTAGAAAACCTAGAAGAAAATATAAATGTTCTTGCAGAAGAATTAAAATGAGGAGATTATGAAAATTAAGAAAAAATACCTAGCAGGTTCTGCGGCAGCCTTGATTTTAAGTGTTTGTTCTTATGAGTTGGGACTGTATCAAGCTAGAACGGTCAAAGAAAATAACCGTGTGTCTTACGTTGATGGTAAACAAGCAGCACAAAAAACGGAGGATCTCACTCCTGATGAGGTCAGTAAAAAAGAAGGCATCAATGCCGAACAAATCGTCATCAAGATAACAGACCAGGGCTATGTCACTTCACATGGCGACCACTATCATTATTACAATGGCAAGGTTCCTTACGATGCTATTATCAGTGAAGAGTTGCTGATGAAGGATCCAAACTACCAGCTCAAGGACGAGGATATTGTCAGTGAAATCAAGGGTGGTTATGTTATCAAGGTGGACGGAAAATACTATGTCTACCTTAAGGATACAGCCCATGCGGATAATGTCCGTACGAAAGAAGAAATTAATCGACAAAAACAAGAGCATAGTCAGCATCGTGAAGGAGGAACTTCAGCAAACGATGGTGCGGTAGCCTTGGCACGTTCACAAGGACGCTACACCACGGATGATGGCTACATCTTTAATGCTTCTGATATTATTGAAGATACTGGTGATGCTTATATCGTTCCTCATGGCGACCATTACCACTACATTCCTAAGAGCGAGTTATCAGCCAGCGAATTGGCTGCTGCAGAAGCTTTCCTATCTGGTAGAAGTGGTCAATCAAATACGCCTACTTATCGCCGTACCGATGGCAACAGTAGTAGTTACGATGTAGATAGATGGACCCTATCCTATAATAACCAAGGTAGTGGCTATACGAACACAAACACGGCTAACAACAGTAACAGTAGCAACGATAGCCAAGCAAGTCAAAGTGATGAGGATATTGATAGCCTTCTGCAACAACTTTACGCCTTGCCACTCAGCCAACGACACGTCGAATCTGATGGACTTGTCTTTGATCCGGCGCAGATTACAAGAAAAACTGCAAATGGTGTTGCAGTGCCACACGGAGATCATTATCACTTTATCCCTTATTCTCAAATGTCTGACTTAGAGCAGAAGATTGCGAGAATGATTTCTGTAAAAGGACAAAATAACGGAAATAACAGACCAGTAAATACTCAAAAGCCAGCAAACAGTACAGTTGAGCATACATTTTTAGGAAATTCAATTAAGGCTTATGGTAAAGGTCTGGATGGTAAACCATACGATACTAGTGATGGATATGTATTCAGTAAAGATTCTATCTATTCAGTTGATAAATCAGGCATTATAGCGAGACATGGAAATCATTTCCATTATGTGGGATTTGGAGAGTTAGAACAGTTCGAATTAGATGAAGTTAGCAAGTGGATGAAGGAAAAAGGCCAACCTAATGAGAGTGTTATTCCTTCAGAGAGTATGGATAACAAAGAAAAACCAAAATTTGATTCAAAAAAAGTGACTGGTAAAGTGACTAAAGATGGTAAAGTTGGTTATGTTCTTAAAGAAAACGGAAAAGAATATTTCTATTCTCGAGATGAACTTGATCTTACTCAAATTGCTTTTTCTGAACAAGAACTCATGCTTAAGGATCGAGATCATTACCGCTATGATATTGTGGATACAGGGATCAAACCACGATTGGCTGTAGATGTCTCAAGTTTGCCGATGCATGCAGCGAATACCACCTATGATACTGGCACTTCATTCATTATCCCACACATTGATCATATTCATGTTGTGCCTTACTCGTGGTTAGAGCCTGATCAAATTGCGACTATTAAATATGTCATGCAACACCCTGAGGTTCGTCCCGAAGTTTGGTCTAAGCCGGGTCACGAGGACTCTGGATCAGTTATTGCTAATGTAACTCCTCTTGAAAAACGCGCTGGAATGCAGAATTGGCAAATTATCCATTCTGCTGAAGAAGTTCAGAAAGCTCTTGCAGAAGGTCGATTTGCAACTCCAGATGGTTATATTTTTGATCCGAAAGATGTATTGGCAAAAGAAACTTTTGTATGGGGAGACAAATCATTTAGTATTCCAAGAGCTGGTGGAGGTTCATTGAGAAGTATCACTCAATCCGACTTATCAGAAGCAGAATGGAAACAAGCGCAAGACTTAATAGCCAAAAGGATGAAAGAAAAAGAATCCAAAAATGAAACGTCTACGCATACTAATGAAGGATTAAAACCTGATTCAAACAATACTGAAAATAGTGATAAAAATAAGACTGCTATAGATAAAACTGAGGAGCAACCGAAGAAAAATATAGGGGAAAATGAGACTGGTACAACCCACGAAATTCCTTCAGAAAATAAAGGAAACTCCGAAGAAGAAAATGACGATGATTTACCAAACTATGGGTTAGATAAAGTAACTTTAAATGAACATATAGAAAAGTTAGCAAAAATTGCACAAATCGATCCTAAGTTTCTAATCTTTCAGCCAGAAGGTGTTCAGTTTTACAATAAAAAAGGAGAATTAGTGATGTATGATATTAAGACTCTTAAACAAATAAAACCGTAGTAAGATTCTTGGTGATTATAGTACATTTGAGAGGATATTATTCTACTTTGAAAGAATGATATCCTTTTTATGAATGCATTTAGCAGTTGCAAAACAAAAATGTACTAGATATGGCTGATTTTGATAGCAAGAGCAAACCGAGCCAAGTGTTCAACCAAATGAATAAAAAAAAGGCAAGTAGCTGAGCTACCTCGTCTTTTTTAGTCTTTATAAGCTACAATGCCAATGATGGTATCCACCGCACGCTCCATAGTCTGAAGGCTGACGTATTCAAAACGTCCATGCATGTTTTCACCACCAGCAAAGATATTTGGAGTCGGGATACCCATAAAGGAAATCTTAGAGCCATCTGTTCCACCACGAATTGGTTCGATAATAGGCGTGATACCTAAATCTTCCATAACAGCTTTAGCAATGGTAACTGGTGTCATGTCTTTCTCAATGACTTCCTTCATATTGTAGTACTGGTCAGTCAGAGTCAAGGTCACGCGATCATTCCCAAGTTCTTGATTCATCTTGTCAGCAATAGACTGCATAGCTACTTTACGCGCTTCAAAGGCATCCTTTTCAAAATCGCGAATGATGTAGCTTGCACGCGCCTCCTCGACACTACCTGACACATCCATAAGATGATAGAAACCTTGGTAACCATCTGTCAGTTCAGGTCGGTCATTCTCTGGAAGTTGATTATGAAAATCAATTGCTAGCTGAAGGGCATTGACCATTTGACCCTTTGCAGTACCAGGGTGGACATTGCGCCCTTGGAAATGAAGCTCAGCAGCAGCTGCTGAGAAAGTCTCGTACTGAAGCTCCCCCAGTGGGCCACCATCAACAGTATAGGCAAAGTCAACATCAAAGTCTTCAGCATCAAAATTGTTAGCTCCAACACCGATTTCTTCATCTGGACCAAAACCAATACGGATTTCACAGTGTTTGATTTCGGGATGAGCAGTCAGATATTCAATTGCAGTCATAATTTCAGCAATCCCTGATTTGTCATCAGCGCCCAGCAAGGTTGTGCCGTCAGTTGTGATAAGCGTTTGGCCATGATATTTTTCAAGACTCTTGAAGTCAGAAGGATCTAGTTTAAAACCAGAAGAACCTAAGTCCATGACTCCACCATCATAGTTTTCGATAACTTGCGGCTTTACACCTTCAGCATTAAAATCAGCAGTATCCATGTGGGAGATGAAGCCAATCTTTCGTGTCAAGCTGGGATCATTTGCTGGTAAGGTACCAATGGCGAAACCATTTGGGAGGTAGTAAACATTTTGCAGACCGACACGTTTCATTTCAGGAATAAGAACGTTGGTCGCAAAATCTACCTGGCTTTGCGTACTTGGAGTAGTAGTAGAGTGTTCATTAGAACGCGTGTTGACCTTGACGTAGGTCAGAAAACGTTCCAAAAGGTTCGGATAAGACATAAAAACTCCTTTTTTTATCATAAAATAGAATACAAGACTTCGGAAAAATATGATTTGAGAAATTTTATGAATTTTGAAAAAATATAATAATTCAAATTCAGAAGACTTTCAAAAAATTTTCTGAGTTATTAGAATGAAATATATGCATCTATATTTTATGATATATTTTACTATTTTTTCCATTTTACCACAGAAAATATTGAAAAACAAAGAAGAATCATACTTTTTTATTAATCAACTTATTGCGCGCCGTTTAGTTACACTGTTAGCTATTCTCTTTTTGTGTGCTCCGATAGGTCTGTTAAATGCAGATTCTACTACAGAACCTCAGACAACTCTTCACAAGACAATTACTCCGATATCAGGACAGGATGACAAGTATGAGTTGCCATTGGATATCACTTCCAAACTGGGAACAGAAACTCAAACGGATCCCTTGGATGTTGTTTTAGTAGCAGACCTCTCAGGAAGTATGAGCAAGAGAGATGTTCCTTCTTCTACTGGCCGAACAATTACAGGACTGGACGCTTTAAAAAAATGCCCTTAAAGGAACTCGAGATCGTCAGGGCTTAATTGATACGATTTTATCCAATCCAAATAATCGATTGTCCATGGTAGGTTTTGGTGGAAAAATTGATGATAAGTTTGCGGAACAAACATGGAATTCCTACTACAGAAAATGGGAATGGGGTTATCAATATTGGCCTTATAAAGAGAGAACAGCATTTTATGATGGTGTGTCCCCATGGGATGATGCGGATACGATTTTTAGTTATTAAGGACTGGTATCAACAACAGCCTTTGCTGGACTTCTGGACGGATGAGATTAGAAAAATTTTACGAAATGAGGTGGGAGAAGAATCCTTCAAGGTAATCTTTTCAGCCCATAGCGTCCCCATTTTTGCCTTGGACTATGGAGATCCTTATATCGATCAGATTTTCGATAATAGCAAGCTCATTGCTGAACAACTCGGCCTAATGACAGACCAGTATACCAATACTTGGCAGAGCGAAAGTGATATTGGAATCCCTTGGATCAAGCCAGATATCTTAGAATATTTACGAGAACAAAAGCAACATCCAGAACATTATATTTTTGTTCCGATTAGCTTTATCAGTGAGCACATCGAAGTCTTGTTCGATAATGATGTGGAATGTTATGATTTGTGTCAAGAATTAGATGTCACCTACCATCGTCCACCTATGCCCAATACGGATAGTCGTTTAATTGACGCTTTAGTTGCTACTGTAAGAGCCAACGAACAAAAAGAATTTAAAGCTTTTCTCCCAGAAGAAGAAACCTTTGATGAGTTAGCTCCTTCAGCAACTACAAAGGACATCATGGAGGAGACAGACGACCTTCAGATGCCAGAATTTGTCAAAAAACTCATTGAGAAAAAAGGTCGTGAAAATGTAAAGATGCCGTACTTAATTAAGAAAATGCTGGAAAAGGCTGGTAAGTTACCAAAAGAGTAAAGAAAAAAGGATTTAGCTTTAAGCTAGATCCTTTATCTGTCTTATTTTTTCTCAAGAAGAGCTTTGATTTCTTGAAGAACTTCAAGTTCAGTTGGAGCAGCAGGAGCTTCCTCAACCACTTCCTCTTTCTTACGAAGGTTTTGAGCTTTTTCAATACCTTTGATAACAAAGAAAAGAACTGTACCCACAACAAGGAAGTTAATAACAGCGCTCAAGAAGCTACCGTAACCAACACCATTCCATGAAAGTTCAGCGATACGTTCAACGTTCGCAGCTTTCAAAGCTGGGTTCAAGATAAGTGGAGTGATGATATCGTTAACGAGTGAAGTCACGATAGCACCAAAAGCAGAGGCGATGATCACACCGACAGCAAGGTCAACGACATTACCGCGAAGCAAGAATTCTTTAAGATCCTTTAACATTTTCATAAATTCCTTTCCTAATTTTCCAACTTATTATATCCTAAATTGTGACAAAAGGCAACCTGGATGCTTAAGGAGATCAGTTGCTCCTTTTAAAAATATAGATTTTACTGAAAATATAATTAAGCATAATAATCAAGATTTGTGCTAGGATGGTTTCAACCGTATTAACCCTATCTATATTATATTCGACAAACTGGCCAATAAGATCAGGAAAGGTTGTAACGAAGATATAAGTTAAAAGAACGTCAAGTCCAAGTGTAGAGAGACGAGCTAAGAAAAACTTAGCCAGGCGAGCTGGCCAATTTCTTCTCTCTTGTTTAAAGACTATTGTATCATTTGTGAGAAAGGCAAAGAGAATCCCGATAAGATTTGCGAGTACGGTTGCTAGGATTTCCTGGTGGCTGATGTGGTAAATAACCAAGCGCGATAAAATAGAAACCAAAGTAGTAGCACCACCGAAAAATAGGTAGGAGAGGATTTCGTTATCGAAGAATGCCTTTATTAGTTTTTTCATGATTTTAGTATAGCATAAAGTCATATATTGTGCTATACTGGTAAGGTTGATAATCTCAACCCTTGGTGCTTAACTTCTTTCACCAAGCATATTTTACGCGGGAAACCGCTAAAGGAGAAAACATGAAAAAATTAACTGTTCGTGATATGGCATATATCGCTATTGTCGCTGCTATTTATGTGGTTTTGACCATCACCCCACCGCTGAATGCCATTAGCTACGGCGCCTACCAGTTCCGTATTTCAGAGATGATGAATTTCTTGGCTTTCTACAACCCTAAATACATCATCGGTGTGACGATTGGTTGTATGATTGCTAATTTCTTTAGTTTTGGCATAATTGATGTCTTTGTCGGCGGGGGATCTACTCTAGTTTTCCTTAGTCTAGGTGTTTGGCTCTTTAGCAAGTACAAGAAAGATTATTTGTTCAATGGTTTGATTCGAAAAGATCATTTCTTCTTTTCTATCCTGTTCTCTATTTCAATGATTACCATTGCAGCAGAACTCTATATTGTTGCTGAAGCACCATTCTTTTTCACTTGGTTTTCTACAGGGATTGGTGAGTTTGCATCACTTATAGTGGGTGCTATTTTAATCGGAAAATTAGGACGCCGAATCGATCTAACAAGATAAGAAGTTTATAAGCTAGATTCTTGCTAAATCTAGCTTTTTTCATTCCAGAAAATTAAAAGAGAGCGCTTGACAAGAGCATAGAACTATAGTATACTTTTTAGGTAAGCTGATTTAGCTCAGTTGGCAGAGCGCATCCATGGTAAGGATGAGGTCGCCGGTTCAATCCCGGCAATTAGCATTAGATAGACAGGAAAACTCTTGATTTACAAGGGTTTTTGCTATGTCTGCCCCAAATTTTTCAAAGATATTTCTTATGCACCTGTATAAATGAAGCAAAGAGTTTTGTCTGTTGACAAAAGTGACCCTATCTAGTAGAATAGTAGTTGCGATGAGTCGATAGGTAGTCTTCGGACTGCTATTGAGCATAAGGAGGTCATAACGCAGGAGCGGACCTTGATGAGTTGTGTGAACCTGCTCATCACATGAAGATGCCTCTTAGTCCCTGGTCGAATGGCTAGGGATTTTTAGTTTTCAGAAAATATGGTCTAAAAATACTTTTCAATTTCTGGAAAAAGTAGTATAATACATCTATTATAGAAATTTTTAGAAAATTCCGAAAGAGGTTATTTATGGGATATACAGTTGCTGTAGTCGGCGCGACAGGTGCTGTCGGAGCTCAGATGATAAAAATGTTGGAAGAATCAACACTTCCAATCGATAAAATTCGTTACCTTGCTTCTGCACGTTCAGCAGGCAAAACTTTGAAATTTAAAGACCAAGATATTACGATTGAAGAAACAACTGAGACAGCTTTTGAGGGTGTTGATATTGCACTCTTTTCAGCAGGTGGTTCGACATCAGCTAAGTATGCACCATACGCAGTTCAAGCTGGAGCGGTAGTAGTGGATAACACATCTTATTTCCGCCAAAATCCAGACGTACCATTGGTTGTCCCAGAGGTCAATGCTCATGCACTTGATGCCCACAACGGGATTATTGCCTGCCCTAACTGTTCAACAATCCAAATGATGGTGGCTCTTGAGCCTGTCCGTCAAAAATGGGGCTTGGACCGTATCATCGTTTCAACTTACCAAGCGGTCTCTGGTGCTGGTATGGGTGCGATTCTTGAAACACAACGTGAACTTCGTGAAGTCTTGAATGATGGTGTGAATCCTCGTGATTTGCATGCGGAAATCTTGCCTTCAGGTGGTGACAAGAAACACTACCCTATCGCCTTTAACGCTCTTCCACAAATCGATGTCTTTACTGACAATGATTACACTTACGAAGAGATGAAGATGACTAAGGAAACTAAGAAAATCATGGAAGATGATAGCATCTCAGTATCTGCAACCTGTGTACGTATTCCAGTCTTGTCAGCTCACTCTGAGTCAGTTTATATCGAAACAAAAGAAGTGGCACCAATCGAAGAAGTCAAAGCAGCCATCGCAGCCTTCCCAGGTGCTGTTCTTGAGGATGATGTAGCTCATCAAATCTATCCGCAAGCCGTCAATGCAGTGGGTTCACGTGATACCTTTGTTGGTCGTATCCGTAAAGACTTGGATGCAGAAAAAGGAATCCACATGTGGGTTGTTTCAGACAACCTTCTCAAAGGTGCTGCTTGGAACTCAGTTCAGATTGCAGAAACGCTTCATGAACGTGGATTGGTTCGTCCAACAGCTGAATTGAAATTTGAATTAAGATAGTCATATCGTTTAGGAGTTCAGATGAACTCCTTCTTTGAAATAGAGAGGTGTTTTCATGTCTTATCAAGATTTAAAAGAGTGTAAAATCATCACAGCCTTTATTACCCCTTTCCATGAGGATGGTTCTATCAACTTTGATGCCATTCCAGCCTTGATTGAGCATTTGTTGGCTCATCATACGGATGGAATTCTTCTAGCTGGGACGACTGCTGAGAGTCCAACTTTGACTCACGATGAAGAGTTGGAACTCTTTGCAGCTGTACAAAAGATTGTCAATGGACGCGTTCCTTTGATTGCAGGTGTAGGTACCAATGATACGCGTGACTCTATCGAGTTTGTCAAAGAAGTCGCAGACTTTGGTGGTTTCGCTGCTGGACTCGCTATCGTACCGTACTACAACAAACCTTCTCAAGAAGGGATGTACCAGCACTTTAAAGCAATTGCAGATGCTTCTGACTTACCAATTATTATCTATAACATTCCAGGGCGTGTAGTTGTCGAATTGACTCCAGAAACCATGCTTCGTTTGGCTGACCATCCAAATATCATTGGTGTTAAGGAATGTACTAGCTTGGCTAATATGGCTTACTTGATTGAGCACAAGCCAGAAGAGTTCTTGGTCTATACTGGTGAAGATGGAGATGCTTTCCATGCCATGAACCTTGGTGCGGATGGGGTTATTTCTGTTGCCTCTCATACAAATGGGGATGAGATGCACGAGATGTTGACTGCTATTGCAGAAAGCGATATGAAGAAAGCTGCAGCTATTCAACGTAAATTCATTCCTAAAGTCAATGCCCTCTTCTCTTATCCAAGTCCTGCTCCAGTTAAGGCAGTTTTGAACTACATGGGATTTGAAGCGGGTCCAACTCGTTTGCCTCTAGTTCCAGCGCCAGAAGAAGATGCCAAACGCATTATCAAAGTTGTCGTAGATGGCGACTACGAAGCAACTAAGGCAACCGTAACAGGCGTCCTTAGACCAGATTACTAATAAAGACAATAAAATCCATGACCAAAAGAACGATCATGGATTTTTCTTATTTTCCTAAACAGAATTGGCTAAAGAGTTGGGTAATGAGTTCATCAGGTGCGGCATCTCCAGTGATTTCTCCGAGGATTTCCCAAGTACGGGTCAAGTCAACTTGAAGTAAATCAACTGGCATCCCCAGTTCCAGCCCTTCATTAACAGCTTGTAGGCTTTCAACGGCTTTTTCAATCAAGGAAATATGACGGGCGTTAGATAAGTAAGTAGCATCTTGCTCAACCAAACCAGCATTTTCAAAGAAGAGGTTGTTGATTCTATCCTCAATTTTATCGATATTTTGATTTTTAAGGACTGAAATACGGATGACATCTTCTGGAAGTTCAGAAGTTTCAATGGCTTCAGGAAGATCGGTTTTATTAAGTAGAATAATGCGGTTGGTATCCTGACTGATTTCTAAGAGTTGTCTGTCTTGTGCTGTTAGTGGTTCACTGGCATTTAGCACTAGTAGTACTAGATCAGCTTCCTTGAGGGCTTTTTTCGAACGCTCGACACCGATCTGTTCGACGATGTCATCTGTTTCACGAATTCCAGCTGTATCAATCAATTTTAGAGGAACACCGTTAATGTTGACGTATTCTTCGATGACATCACGGGTGGTACCAGCGATATCAGTTACAATAGCCTTGTCTTCACGCAAGAGGTTGTTGAGGAGGCTGGATTTTCCAACGTTGGGACGGCCGATGATAGCTGTTGAAATTCCTTCGCGAAGGATTTTACCACGACGGGCTGTTCTAAGGAGCTTGGTTAGCAGTTGTTCAAACTCCATAGTCTTTTCACGGACTACGGCAGTAGTGGCTTCTTCAACATCGTCATACTCAGGATAGTCAATATTGACCTCGACTTGGGCAAGTGTATTGAGGATTTCTTGGCGAGTATTGTTAATCAGTTCAGAGAGGGAACCGTCTAGCTGTTTGACGGCAATATTCATAGCCTTGTCTGTCTTGGCACGGATGATGTCCATCACCGCCTCAGCCTGAGTCAAGTCCACACGTCCATTTAGAAAGGCACGTTTTGTAAATTCACCAGGCTCTGCTAACCGAGCTCCTTCACGGATAGCTAGCTGGAGAATTTCATTGGTTACCGCAATCCCACCATGGGTGTTGATCTCGATAATATCTTCACGAGTGAAGGTTTTTGGAGACTTCATAGCTCCAACCATAACCTCGTCCATGACCTTACCAGTTTGAGGGTCAACAATGTGACCGTAGTTAAGAGTGTGGCTAGCAACCTTACTCAAGTCTTTCCCTTTAAAAATCTTTTGCGCAATGGCAAAACTGTCAGTTCCGCTCAAACGGACAATACCAATAGCCCCTTCACCTAGTGGAGTAGAGATAGCAGCGATGGTATCAAATTCACGTGTAATCATACTAATTCCTTTTGTAATTCTTTTCTTAGGATATGTATCCAAGCATCTCTTCAAATTGTAACAAATTTAGGTTATTTCTTCAATGGATGCTACTTGGAGATTGAAAAAGCCTAAGCAATTCTGCTTAAGCTAGCTTATTTTGTGCGCATTTCTCCTTGTGGGAAGTAAGTCCCTTCTGGCATGTCGTTGATGATGACATGAACGGCTGATTGAGGGGCTCCAGTGTTGCGGACAACCGCTTCCGTTACTTCCTTAGCAAGAGCTTTCTTTTGCTCGAGCGTGCGTCCTTCAAATAAATCGATGCGTACAAATGGCATAATAACTTCCTCCACTAGTTTTTGATTTCTTCTATTTTACCACATTTTGCCGTTTAAAGCTTCAGAAAATTATGATATACTAGAATGTAGCAAAAATTTAGAAATGGACGTGAAGTAGAAGCATGGCACAGTTGTATTATCGTTATGGGACCATGAACTCTGGTAAGACGATTGAGATTCTCAAGGTGGCCTATAACTACGAGGAGCAAGGAAAGGGAGTTGTGATTATGACTTCGGCTCTGGATACGCGTGACGGTGTTGGCTATGTGTCGAGTCGAATCGGCATGAAACGCCCAGCCATTGCAATTGAGGAAACGACAGATATCTTCGGATATATCCGAGACTTACCTGAAAAACCTTACTGTGTGTTGGTCGATGAGGCCCAGTTTCTCAAGCGTCACCATGTTTACGACCTAGCTCGTGTTGTTGATGAGTTAGACATACCTGTCATGGCTTTTGGTTTGAAGAATGACTTTCGAAATGAGTTGTTCGAAGGTTCAAAATACCTCTTGCTCTTAGCAGACAAGATTGAAGAAATCAAGACCATCTGTCAGTACTGTAAGAAAAAGGCGACTATGGTGTTGCGTACGCACGATGGACTGCCCGTTTATGATGGCGAACAAATTCAAATTGGTGGCAATGAAACCTATATCTCAGTCTGCCGAAAACATTATTTTGCGCCAATGATATCATCTAATGAGGAGAAAAACTATGACAATTGAACTAAGAGATGTTACAATGGGAAATTATTTTGATGTTTTGAATTTGGATGTCAAGGAACATCAAAAACAATTCATTGCAACCAACGCAATTAGTTTGGCTGAAGCATATGTCTATACTAAAAATGGAGATTTTGTAGCTCCATTGGCAGTTTATGATAAGGATGCAATTATAGGTTTTGTGATGATAGCTTATGATAAAAAGATCGGAGTTAGTAGTAGAAATTATTTACTATTTCGTTTTATGATTGATAAGAATTTTCAAAATCAAGGATATTTTAAACCAATTATGGATAAAGTGCTGGACTATGTTCGGACAGCGCCAGCAGGTTTAGGCAATAAACTTTGGTTGTCTTATGAACCAGAAAATGAACATGCAAGATCTTGTTACCTCAGTTATGGATTTAAAGAAACTGGGGAAATATTTGAGAACGAAGTAGTAGCAATCTATGATTTAACAATTGAGAACTAAGGAGAAAAAATGAACATCTATGATCAACTACAAGCTGTAGAAGACCGTTATGAAGAGTTAGGAGAATTGCTTAGTGACCCAGATGTGGTGTCTGACACCAAGCGTTTCATGGAGCTTTCAAAAGAAGAGGCTTCAACTCGCGATACGGTAACAGCCTACCGTGAGTACAAACAAGTCCTTCAAAATATCGTCGATGCCGAAGAGATGATTAAGGAATCAGGTGGAGATGCGGACTTGGAAGAAATGGCTAAGCAAGAGCTCAAAGATGCCAAGGCTGAAAAAGAAGAATACGAAGAAAAACTGAAAATCTTGCTCCTTCCAAAGGATCCAAACGACGACAAGAACATCATCCTTGAAATCCGTGGTGCTGCTGGTGGTGACGAAGCAGCGCTTTTCGCTGGAGACTTGCTAACCATGTACCAAAAGTATGCTGAAGCCCAAGGCTGGCGCTTTGAAGTCATGGAAGCCTCTATGAACGGTGTCGGTGGTTTCAAAGAAGTCGTAGCCATGGTTTCGGGCCAATCTGTATACTCTAAACTCAAGTATGAGTCAGGTGCTCACCGTGTGCAACGTGTCCCTGTGACAGAAAGTCAAGGTCGTGTTCATACCTCGACTGCGACTGTCCTTGTCATGCCTGAAGTAGAAGAGGTGGAATACGATATTGATCCAAAAGACCTTCGTGTTGACATCTACCACGCATCTGGTGCTGGTGGACAGAACGTCAATAAGGTTGCGACTGCCGTTCGTATTGTTCACTTGCCGACCAATATTAAGGTTGAAATGCAGGAAGAACGTACCCAGCAGAAGAACCGTGAGAAGGCCATGAAAATCATTCGTGCGCGTGTTGCTGACCACTTTGCACAAATTGCCCAAGATGAACAAGACGCTGAGCGTAAGTCAACAATTGGTACTGGTGACCGTTCAGAACGGATCCGTACTTATAATTTCCCACAAAACCGTGTCACAGACCACCGTATTGGCTTGACTCTCCAAAAACTAGATACGATTTTGTCTGGTAAATTGGATGAAGTTGTGGATGCCTTGGTTCTTTATGACCAAACACAGAAATTAGAAGAATTAAACAAATAATGAAATTAGCTCAATTATTTTCAGATTTTGAAGAAGAGTTGATCAGACAAGGAGAGGAAGCAGAAAGCCTCTCTTTTGTCTATCGTAGCCTAAAAAATCTATCTTTTACAGATTTTGTCTTTGCCCTTCAGAAAGAAGTAACAGCGGAAGAAAAAAAGTTTGTGGAGGAAATTTACAAGAAATTAGCAGAATATATACCTGCCCAGTACATTATCGGTCATACAGATTTCTTTGGAATGCAGTTAAAAGTGGATGAGCGAGTTTTGATTCCTCGTCCAGAAACAGAAGAGTTGGTGGATCTCATCCTCACAGAAAATCCTGAGGAAAGTCTTAATATTCTAGATATCGGGACTGGAAGTGGTGCCATAGCCCTTGGATTAGCTAAAAACAAACCAGATTGGTCAGTGACGGCAGTGGATATTTCACAAGATGCACTAGACTTAGCAATGGACAATGCAAAAAATCAAAATCTTAATATATTTTTTAAAAAATCGGATTGTTTTGCAGAAATTTCTGGAAAATATGATATAATTGTATCCAATCCACCCTATATCTCTCGTGAAGATGAGTCAGAGGTCGGTTTGAATGTTTTGCATTCAGAGCCTCATTTAGCTCTCTTTGCAGATGAGGATGGTCTAGCTATTTACCGCAGAATTGCGGAAGATGCAAAAGACTATCTCACAGATGGTGGTAAGATTTACCTTGAAATTGGATATAAGCAAGGTCAAAGTGTTCCTGCGCTTTTTAGGAAATATCTTCCTGGAAAACGTGTACGAACACTCAAGGACCAATTTGGTCAAGATAGGATGGTTGTAGTTGATGATGGACAGGATTAGACAAGAGTTGGAAAAGGGCGGAGCAGTCGTTTTACCTACCGAGACAGTTTATGGTCTCTTTGCTAAGGCCTTAGATGAAAAAGCTGTCAACCATGTTTACCAACTCAAACGTCGTCCTAGAGATAAGGCGCTCAATCTTAATGTCGCTTCTCTAGAGGATATCTTGCACTTTTCAAAGAATCAGCCAACTTATCTACAAAAGCTTGTAGAGGCCTTTTTACCAGGTCCCTTGACCATTATCCTCGAAGCCAATGACCAAGTTCCCTATTGGGTCAATTCTGGACTTGCAACGGTGGGATTTCGGATGCCGAGTCACCCCATTACACTGGATTTGATTCGAGAGACGGGGCCCTTGATTGGACCGTCTGCCAATATTTCAGGTCAGGCGAGTGGAGTGACCTTTGCTCAAATTCTAGAGGATTTTGACCAAGAAGTTCTGGGGCTGGAGGACGATGCTTCTTTAACTAGACAGGATTCGACTATTTTGGATTTGTCTGGAGACAAGGTGAAAATCTTACGCCAAGGGGCCATTAAGAGAGAAGATATTCTTGCTCGGTTGCCAGAGATTTCTTTTGAGGAGGAATGAGATGCTAAGAGATTTGCAAGAAACAGATGTGAATGCTATATGTGAGATTAACCAAGAGGCTTTGGGCTATTCTTTTAGTCCGGAGGACACAGCTAGTCAACTAGCTAAATTATCTCAGGATTCTCATCATTTCCTACTTGGCTATGAGGATGCAGCCAATCATGTCTTACTTGGATATGTCCATGCTGAAGTTTATGAATCCCTCTATTCCAAAGCAGGATTTAATATTTTAGGCTTAGCGGTTTTGCCTCAAGCACAAGGACGAGGTATCGGTAAAACCTTACTGCAAGGGTTGGATCAAGAAGCAAAAAGACGGGGTTATGGGTTTATCCGCTTAAACTCTGCTGATCATCGTCTGGGAGCTCATGCATTTTATGAAAAAGTTGGTTATACTTGTGATAAAGTGCAGAAACGGTTTATTCGCATCTTTTAGTTTATTTTATTAAACTAAAGGACCAGTCACACTATAAAGGAGAAGACCTATGATTTTTGACAAAGACGATTTTAAAGCATACGATGCTGATCTCTGGAATGCTATTGCCAAAGAAGAAGAACGCCAACAAAACAATATTGAGTTGATTGCTTCGGAAAACGTTGTTTCCAAGGCTGTTATGGCAGCTCAAGGGTCTATCTTGACAAACAAATATGCCGAGGGTTACCCAGGACGTCGTTATTATGGTGGAACTGATGTAGTAGACGTGGTAGAAACTCTAGCTATTGAACGTGCAAAAGAAATTTTCGGTGCTAAGTTCGCCAATGTCCAACCTCACTCAGGAAGCCAAGCCAACTGTGCGGCTTACATGGCCTTGATTGAGCCAGGTGATACCGTTATGGGGATGGATTTGGCAGCAGGTGGTCATTTGACCCACGGAGCTCCAGTTAGCTTCTCTGGTCAAACCTACAACTTTGTTTCTTATAGTGTGAATCCTGAAACGGAACTTTTGGACTTTGATGCTATCTTGAAACAAGCCCAAGAAGTAAAACCAAAATTAATTGTAGCGGGTGCTTCAGCCTATTCTCAAATTATCGACTTCTCAAAATTCCGTGAAATCGCAGATGCCGTTGGTGCTAAGCTCATGGTCGATATGGCCCATATCGCTGGTTTGGTTGCAGCTGGACTTCATCCAAGCCCAGTGCCATACGCTCATATCACTACAACAACGACCCACAAAACTCTTCGTGGACCTCGTGGTGGTTTGATTTTGACCAATGATGAAGACCTAGCTAAGAAAATCAACTCAGCTATTTTCCCTGGTATTCAGGGTGGTCCTTTGGAGCATGTTGTCGCTGCTAAGGCGGTTTCCTTCAAAGAAGTTTTGGATCCAGCCTTCAAGGAATATGCTGCTAATGTCATCAAAAACAGCAAGGCTATGGTTGAAGTCTTCTTGCAAGACCCTGATTTCCGTATCATTTCTGGCGGTACTGAAAACCACCTATTCTTAGTGGATGTTACTAAGGTTGTTGAAAACGGAAAAGTGGCTCAAAACTTGCTGGATGAAGTTAATATTACCCTAAATAAAAATTCAATCCCTTACGAAACTTTGTCACCATTCAAGACAAGTGGAATTCGTATCGGAGCAGCAGCCATCACTGCACGTGGATTTGGTGAAGAAGAAAGCCGTAAAGTGGCTAAACTCATCATTAAAACCCTTAAGAATGCAGAAAATGAAGCTGTCTTAGAAGAAGTGAGAAGTGAAGTCAAAGCGTTGACAGATGCCTTCCCACTATACGAGGACTAAAACTTTTATGGACATTTATATTAAGAAAGCTATTATCCATCAGTTCAGCCCAGATGATACCGAGTTGTTTCTAGCAGATAAGTTTCTCAATATCACTCCAAAAATCGAGGAATACCTACGCAAAAAAATTGAACGTGTGTATTCAGATGAAGCCAAGACTGGGATTTTCGAGGAAGAAAATCCCTTCTTCAATCACATTACTGACGATTTGTTGGAGACATCGGTTACTCTGGCTAATCTCTGGAAAGAGGAGTTTAGCATTTCTGAAAATCTCAAGACCAATGACTTGGTTTTTGTTCAGTTTTCTAAAGAAGGTGTAGAGCATTTCGCTTTCTTGCGAATTGCGCTGCGGGAAACCTTGACCCACCTCGGAGGAGAAGATGACAACCCAATCAAGCTAACTCAGAATAACCTGCCTGGATTTGGAACGGGAGCTGATGAGGCTTTGGTGGTCAATCTTCAGAGTCACAAGTACCATCTGATTGAAAAACGAATCAAGTACAATGGGACTTTTTTGAACTACTTTTCAGAAAATCTCCTAACTGTCGCCCCTAAGATTTCACCAAAGAAATCCATCAAGGAACTGGAGAAAACAGCCCAGAGAATTGCTGAGTCCTTTAACACTGATGACTTTCAATTTCAATCCAAGGTTAAATCAGCTATTTTCAACAATCTTGAAGAAAGCAATGAATTGTCGCCTGAAAAATTAGCTAACGACCTTTTTGACAACAATCTGACAGCTCGTTTGAGCTTTATCGACCAAGTCAAGGAAGCCGTACCAGAACCAGTCCAGTTTGATGAAATTGATGCCAGTCGTCAGCTCAAGAAATTTGAAAATCAAAAGCTTTCCTTGTCAAATGGAATTGAGCTCATCGTTCCCAATAACGTCTATCAAGATGCGGAGTCTGTTGAGTTTATCCAAAATGACAATGGAACCTATTCTATCTTAATCAAAAATATCGAGGATATTCAAAGTAAATAATGTTTAAATTTATAAGAAGAATGCTAGTGCTAGCAGTCATTCTTTTTGCTGGTTATAAAGTTTACCGAGTTCACCAAGACGTCAAGCAAGTCATGACTTATCAACCTATGGTTCGAGAAATCTTGAGTGAAAAAGATACTCCAGCCAATGAAGAGCTTGTGCTCGCCATGATTTATACCGAAACGAAGGGAAAAGAAGGGGATGTTATGCAGTCTAGTGAGTCTGCAAGTGGTTCAACCAACACTATCAATGATAATGCCTCTAGTATTCGTCAAGGTATTCAAACTCTAACAGATAACCTCTATCTTGCTCAGAGCAAGGGGGTAGATGTCTGGACTGCTGTTCAAGCCTATAATTTTGGACCTGCCTATATAGACTTTATCGCTCAGAATGGCAAGAAAAATACACTAGCACTGGCCAAGCGTTATTCTCGTGAGACTGTTGCCCCAATCCTTGGCAATACCACTGGAAAGACCTATAGTTATATTCACCCTATTTCTATCTTTCACGGAGCTGAACTCTATGTAAATGGTGGAAACTATTACTATTCTAGACAGGTACAGCTAAACCTTTACATCATAAAATGTTTCACTTTCTTTTCGACATCTGGCTAGACCAGGTGTTTTTTGCTATAAGTTTTCTTTAAGATTGTTTTATTACCCTAGAAAGGTAAAGGAGGGAATATCCCATGAGAAAGAAATTCTTTCTAACAAGTGCTGCAGTATTGTGGGCCGCAACAGCTATGACAAGCGTCCACGCAGCAACCGATGTTCAAAAAGTAATCGATGAAACCTATGTACAACCTGAATATGTTTTAGGTTCTTCTCTATCTGAAGACCAGAAAAACCAAACTCTTAGCAAACTTGGCTATGACGCATCAAAAGACACCAAAGATATCAAAACTATGACACCTGATATCTATTCGAAAATTATGAATGTGGCTAATGATGCTAGTTTACAGCTTTATTCATCAGCCAAGATTCAAAAGCTAGGTGACAAGTCGCCTCTAGAGGTCAAGATTGAAACGCCTGAAAATATCACCAAGGTAACGCAAGATATGTACCGTAATGCAGCAGTGACTCTGGGTGTGGAGCATGCCAAAATCACAGTTGCAGCTCCTATTCCAGTTACAGGAGAAAGCGCCCTAGCAGGGATTTACTACTCGTTAGAGGCTAATGGTGCTAAAGTACCGCAAGCCAATAAGGACTTGGCTCAAGAGGAGCTAAAAGCCTTATCCAATATCAATGCTGAAAATAAGGACAAGTCAGGTTACGATGCCAATAAGCTCAATGCGGCTATGACAGATATCAAGGCAGGAATCGCAAAAGCAAAAGAAGCAAAAGGTAATCTGACAGAAGAAGATGTCCGCAAAATTGTAGAAGACACGCTAAAAAACTACAAACTCGATCAGGTTATAACAGGAAACCAGGTCAATATCATCATCAATTTTGCACTCAACCTCTCTAAGAGTGACATTTTGAACAATGCTGATTTCACTAAAAGCCTAAATGATCTCAAGCAAAGCATTGTCTCCCAAGCTGGAGATAGCTTCAAAAATATTAACCTCAACTTTGATGCCAATAAAGCACTAGAAGACGGGGGCAACTTTTTGAGTTCCCTTTGGCAAGCCATTGTCAACTTCTTCAAGAGTTTTGGTGCTTAGGTCATTTCATGATATAATAGATGGTAACAGAAATGTTGCCGTCTTTTTTTGTTGGCCGATAGAAAGTGAAAAAATATGTTAAAGAAAAATGATATTGTAGAAGTTGAAATTGTCGATTTGACCCATGAAGGTGCAGGGGTTACTAAGGTAGATGGTTTGGTTTTCTTTGTAGAAAATGCTCTACCAACTGAGAAAATCCTCATGCGAGTCCTTAAAGTCAATAAAAAAATTGGCTACGGGAAAGTTGAAGAATACCTCGCTCTGTCACCTCATCGTAACCAAGACCTTAACCTAGCTTATCTACGCTCAGGTATCGCTGATTTGGGGCATCTTGCCTATCCAGAGCAGCTCAAGTTTAAAAGCAAGCAAGTCAAAGACAGCCTCTACAAGATTGCTGGTATTACAGATGTAGAGGTTGCTGAAACGCTTGGTATGGAAAATCCAGTCAAGTATCGAAATAAGGCCCAGGTGCCCGTTCGTCGAGTGAATGGTGTCTTGGAAACTGGCTTTTTCCGTAAAAATTCGCATGACCTTATGCCACTCAAAGATTTCTTTATCCAGGATCCTGTGATTGATGAGGTAGTAGTAGCCCTGCGTGATTTACTTCGTCGTTATGACTTGAAACCCTATGATGAGAAAGAACAGTCTGGCTTGATTCGCAACCTCGTTGTGCGTCGCGGGCATTATTCAGGACAAATCATGGTCATTTTGGTAACCACTCGTCCGAAAATTTTTCGTGTCGATCAGTTGATTGAACAATTCATCAAGCAATTCCCAGAGATTGTCTCAGTCATGCAAAATATCAATGACCAGAATACCAATGCGATTTTTGGGAAAGAATGGCACACACTTTATGGTCAAGATTACATTACGGACCAAATGTTAGGAAATAGCTTCCAAATTTCGGGACCAGCTTTCTATCAAGTCAATACTCAAATGGCTGAAAAACTCTATCAAACGGCTATTGACTTTGCGGAGTTAAAAGCAGATGATGTGGTGATTGACGCCTACTCAGGTATTGGAACCATTGGTTTATCAGTCGCCAAGCAGGTTAAGGAAGTCTATGGTGTTGAAGTAATTCCAGAAGCGGTTGAGAATAGCAAAAAGAATGCCCAACTAAACAATATCTCAAACGCCCACTATGTCTGTGACACAGCTGAAAATGCCATGAAGAATTGGCTTAAGGAAGGTATTCAACCAACCGTCATCTTGGTCGACCCACCACGCAAGGGTTTGACCGAAAGCTTTATCAAGGCAAGTGCTCAAACAGGAGCAGACCGCATCGCTTATATTTCATGTAATGTGGCAACCATGGCGCGTGATATCAAACTCTACCAAGAGTTAGGATATGAATTGAAGAAAGTCCAGCCGGTTGATTTATTTCCACAAACGCATCATGTCGAGTGTGTGAGTTTGTTAGTGAAACGCAGTTAAACCTCAAACGCATCATGTTGAGGCGGTATCACTGCTTGTACGAGCTGAGGCATCAGCGAAGTAGAAGTAGATGCTCCGCCCATGGGATAGGACTCGTAGAATGAGGAGGGAAACCGACGAAATGATACGGTAAGTCCGAACCGCTGAGTGTGTAGCTTTGCTGGTAAAAGCCTAGAAACCTTGTAACGAAAGGGATAATCAAAAGCCTTGATTGTAAGGCTTTTTTTGTTTTTTATGATATAATATAAGTAGTTATAATCGAGAGCAACTAAGAAGCAGTAACAAATATTACATATAAAATAATAAAAATAAGGAAGATAAAATGACAGAAATTGACAAAAAGAATTTAAAAAATTATCTTTATTTTACATTTGGAGTTACTTATATAGCTTGGGGGCTTCTTGCCATCTTTACGCAATCTCATATTTTTGGATTAGAAACGATTATAGGAAGAACATTACATATAGTAGGTGCACTTGGACCAGCTATTGCAAGTGGCTTTTATTTGAAAAGTAATAATATAAAATTTAAACATTTTTTATTTAGTAAGAAAGAAAATAGTAGTATTTATTTTATTATTCATTTGTTAGCAATTTTGATACTATTTTCTGTATCTTCCTTAGAATTAAATGAAGTATCCATTTATCTGATGCCATTATTCTTTATGCAACTAATTTTTTTTGGTGGTGGACATGAAGAATTAGGATGGAGAGGAATATTACAACCCTTACTTGATAAAAAATATACTTATTGGCAATCTAATTTGATTGTAGGATCAATTTGGGGAATATGGCATCTGCCTTTATGGTTTATAGTTGGAGAAAGTCATCAAGGATTTCCTTTTATTTTATTTTTTATATATACATTATTTTTAAGTTTTGTTTTAGGGCTTTTCTACCGTCAAACCCAATCAGTTGGTTACTGTATATTATTTCATGCGTTCGCAAATTTGTTAAATCTCTATTTTGTGTTAAAAATTAATGTTATTTTTATTATCATTTTTATTGGTTATTTGATTTATACGATATTGGCGAGTAATAGAATTAGTAAGGAAAAGTAATTTTAACTTTAGATTAGTATATTAATTATTGAAAGTAACGTGTGGTCATTCTAGATAATCAATGTTAGAGACTTTTCTATTTGATGAGGCATCACTGCTTGGTCAAACTGATTAAACAAGGATGTAGCTAGTGAAAGTCCTACAGTAAGGAGTTTAAACATGAAATTCCATGAATTTGGTGATAAGAATTTGCCTCCTATTTTACTGATACATGGTGGTGGCAGTTCTTGGTGGGATTATCTTCGTCAAGCACGAATCTTGTCAGCAGAATACCGTATAATTCTACCCACTTTGAATGGCCACGGCGAGGAATATCAACTTGATTATGTTTCTACTGAAGATTCTGCTTTGGAGATTCTAGACTATATCAAAGCAAACTGTGGTGGGAAATTATTTGCAATCGGTGGTGTTTCACTTGGTGGTCAAATTGCCATGGAGCTTTTGTCTTTAGACAGTGAAATTGCTGAGAAGGCCATCATAGATGGAAGCCTCTGTATTCCTCAACCAAGGTTAGCTAAAATCAGCATCTTTCTAGTGTCTCTATTTGGTAAACTGATGTTCAATAAATTCTCTTGCAAACTTCAGTTCAGCATGATGAACAAACTCTATCCTAGACTGGCTTATCCAGAGGAAATAAAAGCTTATTATTTGGAGGATTTGCCAAGGACGCCTATCAAAACATTGGTGACCATTTACAAAAACTATATGGGATGTTACAAGCTGAAAGATATGATTTCTGCTAGCAAGGCTCAGGTTCTGTATATCTATGGTGAAAAAGAATTGAACTGTGTGAAAGAATCAGCGAAATTATTTCAGCAGCTACATTCCAATACGATCCTGTATGAAGCAAAGGGGTATAACCACGGTTATTTATCAGCTTACCTGCCTTATGAGTGGATTGATTTGGTGGTGCCATTTTTAAAGAGTGATTCATTAGAAATGTGTAACGAATCTGATATGCCATAAGGAGGAAACGGATGCTAGGAGCAATTGTTGGAGTCATTGTAGGTTCTGTTTACGAATGGAACAATATCAAAACGAAGGATTTTCCTTTATTTTGTGAGGATTGTTTTTTCACGGATGATACGGTAAGTCCGAACCGCTGAGTGTGTGAGTTTGTTAGTGAAACGTTGCTAATCCTCAAAATAAAGAAACTAAAACTCCATTATTTTGAGATGACAACCTAAACTGTTTTTAAGGAGGTGTTATATTGATAGAGAGCAGACCTGAGTTTGATAAAATCACATCCTTTGATGAATTTAATAAATACTATTGGTATCGTGATGAACTTTCACAGATATGCCAGTCATTAGGACTTGAATATAGAGGGACAAAACAGGAACTTAATGATATTATTGAGCAGTACTTCAAGGGGAATTTGATTAAAAAATCATCAGTAAAAAGAAAAAAGAGACGAGTAGAAGTCGTTACCTTAGATACGCCCTTGCTTGAATGCGGGTTCTCCTTTAACGCACACTTTAGAGAATATTTCTCAACTTTAACAGGTGTTTCCCCCTTTAAATTTACTGCTGATATGGCCACTGCTTGGAGAAAAGTAAAAAGAGAACATGATTTAAGTTTTACCATTCAAGATATGTTAAAAGTTTATTATGGAAATTCAGATTATGCTAAGTATGACCATTCGGTGTGTCAATGGAATCAGTTTTTAAAGGATTTCTGTGCAGACGAAAATAGTGGCAACTACTCAAACAAATTAAAAGTAGCTTCTATTCTTTGGAAAGAAGTTAGAAATTCAAGTAATGAAAAAATTTATTCAAAAAAACTTTTGACTGAATATGCTGATAAAATAAAAGAGTATGGCGAGGTAGTTCAATAGAAGTGCCTTTGTTTTGAAAATCTGAATTTTAAACTAGCTATTATACATGTCTTGTTTTATAATTTAGAGGATTTAAAACCTTTTGATTTGATTGCTGTTTGCTTAGCTGATTAAAGCAGTATATAAGTTTAAAGTAAGCGGCAATCATTTTAAGAAATTTTGAGCAAGTCAAGGATATTTTTTGAAGACGGAGTAAATAGTGAGCTAGTGTAGATTTACAAACATCTTTTTGTCTTTTTAAACGGATTTATATAATAAAAAAATATGGAGGATATTTTATGATACAAGTAACTGATTTTATTAATAAAGTAGATATTAAAGATAGTGATAATGTCAATTGTGAATTTGAAGTACGTAAAAAGGCAATGGATTTTTATAAGAAGTATCCTTTTTATGAGGAAGATGATTGGGAGATTATTAAGTTTCAAAACTCAGTTAATCAATATAATACTTTAATGGATGACCAAAAATATAATGAGATTGAAGCATATAAAGAAAAATCAAAATCAGAATATAAGGAAGCTCATTTGCTTGTCAATAAATCGAAAGGTATTGCACTTACGGGTGACATCCTTACTTCAATTAGGTTACCTTGTGAAAGAATTGCAAAAGTTGAAACTTGCTTAAAAGGTGGTAAAGAGATAAAAGCCAGGATATTAAAAGATGATATAGAAATACCACATGATTTGAAACCTTATTTTAAAGCTTTTGCTATTGTTTACTATTGGTGTGGAAATATGATGCCTACTGTTGGGAATTTTAGACCAGGACGATATGGAGGAGATAACTGGCTTCTAAAAATGGATACAATAATTAATTGTCTTAAAGCTGGGCCACATCAAAACTGGAGAGATTGGATTAAAGAAAACTGGGGTGAAGATCTAAACAAATTCATCACTGATTTCTTTTTTGAAGATTGTTTTGACAAGGATAGTTTAATCATAAAAAATATTATTTCATATCCTAATGGTGATAACATTTATTCATTGAAAAAAAGTAATTTAGATATTCTTCAAGCAAATGAACATAAATTAGCAAAAGAATTTTTAATCAATCATGTAAAAGTGATTATTCAAAGAAGCTACCGAATCGAGAATGAATTTCATGGGGATTGGAAGAAAGAAGAGGAGGACGAGGTAAAAGAAATTTTTAAAGAAATTTTCGCGCAAGCTGGATTTAATGGTGGACAGATTAATAAAATGGTTTCTTTATTTTAGATAGGTAAGTGACAATATTTTGGAGCTATTCGTCTGATATTATCTGCTAATCTTTATTTAGCCTATGTTTTATATGCTTGAAATTCTTAGTAAACTCTTAGTCTATGTTTTTATGAATCAATCCTCAGTACGTCAAAGTTCTCTTTTCTGAGGTTTCATTATATAATAGCTTTATATGTAGTGAAATGTATAGTAACCCTAACGTTTCTATTTAAAAATTAAGGAGTATTATCAATGAAAAAAGCAATGTTAATTATCAACCCTACCTCTGGTGGGGAAAAGGCCTTGGATTATAAGGTCAAGCTGGAGAATAAGGCCAAGGATTATTTTGAGCATGTGGAAACCAAAATTACCGAAAAAGCACTGGATGCAACACACTTTGCTGAAGAAGCTTCTCGTGAGCAGTACGATGCAGTGGTTGTTTTCGGTGGAGACGGAACTGTCAATGAAGTCATTTCGGGTATTGCTGAGAGAGACTACACTCCGAAGTTAGGGATTATCCCTGGCGGTACAGGCAACCTCATTACGAAACTGTTGGAAATCAATCAAGACATCGATGGCGCGATTGATGAACTCGATTTTAACTTAACCAATAAAATTGATATTGGTAAAGCGAATGACAACTATTTTGGTTATATCTTTAGTATCGGTTCTCTACCTGAGGCGATTCACAATGTGGAGATCGAGGACAAGACAAAATTCGGTATTTTAGCCTATGCTGTAAATACTATGAAGTCTGTGATGACGGATCAGGTCTTTAACATTAAGATTGAGACAGAAAATGGAAATTATGTAGGTGAAGCTAGTCATGTTTTGGTTCTCTTGACAAATTACTTCGCTGATAAGAAAATCTTTGAAGAAGATAAAGATGGCTATGCCAACATTTTGATTCTAAAAGATGCTTCTATATTCTCTAAATTATCCGTCATTCCTGATTTACTAAAAGGAGATGTTGTCGGCAATGATAATATTGAGTATATCAGAGCGCGTAATATTAAGATCTCTTCAGATAGTGAATTGGAGTCAGATGTTGATGGTGATAAATCGGATAACCTACCTGTAGAAATCAAAGTCCTAGCTCAGCGGGTAGAAGTATTTTCAAAACCGAAAGAGTAGAAAGTAAAAATTAGTTTATTATTCACAACGAAATTAAGTTCTATATCAACGATTGGAGGAGGAATGAATTCTCTATTTGATGAATTTCGAACAATTTGTTCTCATTTAAACCAAGTCGGAATCACTCCGACGCTCATGGGGTCTTTGGGGTTTGAATACCGTTCAAATGAAGAATGGCAGCCGTCCGACATTGACATTCATGTGCCTGGTGACCCTAGAGGTTGGGAAGCGCCTGATCATCTCAGGATTTATGAGTGGGAAAAGATAATGAAAGTGATGAACCGCTTAGGCTACACCTTAATAGATATTCATGAGCACGAATTCCAAAAAGATGGCGTGAGCGTTGAATTTGGGAGTATCGATTCCTTACCTGATTTTGCAGGAGTATCTGAATCAGATATAGAGTTGATTCATCTCGAGGACATCACGTTTCGTGTTCCAAGTTTAGAACAGTATTTCAGTATATATAAAGCTTCTTCTCAAGATTCCTATAGAAATGACCACAATAACAATAAGGATTTTAAAAAGATAGAATGGCTGGAAAGACATTTGTAAATCATCATTTGAAAAGTAGTAAATTGTAAGGCTGGCTGCTTTTTTATTTATAGAAACAATCCACTCGAAACTATGGGCAAATCTTGCAAATAAAATACGAAAGTAGTATACTAGGATTACGGTTGTGAAAACGTTTGCAGCATAAGGCGGATGAAAGTAAATTAGGAGACAGAACAGTGAAATTAACAGCCATTTACCATAGACCAGAGTCGGAGTATGCATATCTTTATAAAGACAAGACAATGCACATTCGTATCCGGACCAAGAAAGATGATATTGAAAGAATCAACCTACATTATGGAGATCCTTTTATCTTTATAGAGGAACGTTATGAAGCAATCAAGAAGATGACCAAAATTACCTCCGATGCTTTGTTTGATTACTGGCAAGTGGAGGTCACAGTTGGCTATGCGCGACTCCAGTATCTTTTTGAACTCAGGGATAAGCAAGGTCAGAAAATCTTATATGGTGATAAAGGATGTGTTGAAAATAGCTTAGATAATCTTCATTACGAAGGAAACGGCTTTAAAATTCCCTATATCCATGAAATTGATGCATGCCATGTTCCTGACTGGGTGGCAAATACAGTTTGGTATCAGATTTTCCCAGAACGTTTTGCTAATGGCAATCCTGAGATTTCACCTGAAGGTTCGCTAGCTTGGGATTCCTCTATCAAACCAAAGACGAGCGATTTCTTTGGTGGTGATTTACAAGGTATTATTGACCATCTGGATTACTTGCAAGATTTAGGCATTACAGGACTTTATCTCTGTCCGATTTTTGAATCCCCAAGTAATCACAAGTATAATACGACGGATTATTTCGAAATTGACCGTCATTTTGGAGATAAGGGAACCTTTCGTAAACTGGTGGAGGAGGCCCATCAGAGAGGCATGAAAATCATGCTGGACGCTGTTTTCAACCATATTGGGGACAAATCTCCACAATGGCAGGATGTTCTCAAATATGGTGAAGATTCTGTTTACAAAGACTGGTTCCATGTTCAAGACTTCCCAGTGACCAAGGATAAGCTGGGGAATCCAAGAAAGCTCCCTTATCATACCTTTGCCTTTGCCAGCTATATGCCCAAGCTCAATACGGCAAATCCTCAAGTTAGGGACTATTTGTTGAGCGTTGCGACCTATTGGATTGAAGAGTTTGATATCGATGCTTGGCGCTTGGATGTGGCCAATGAAGTCGATCACCAATTTTGGCGAGATTTTCGAAAGGCTGTCTTGGCTAAAAAGCCTGACCTTTATATTCTCGGAGAAGTCTGGCATACTTCACAACCTTGGCTAAATGGCGATGAATTTCACGCAGTCATGAACTATCCTCTCTCTGACAGTATCAAGGATTATTTCTTGCGTGGTGTCAAGAAGACCAGTCAATTTATCAATGAGATCAATAGCCAGTCTATGTATTATAGACAGCAGATTTCGGAAGTGATGTTTAATCTTCTGGATTCTCACGATACGGAGCGCATTTTAGCTACTGCCAAGGGAGATAGCCAACTTGTTAAGTCTGCCCTCGCCTGCCTCTTTTTGCAAAGGGGGACGCCGTGTTTCTACTATGGGACTGAGTTAGAATTAGATGGAGGACCCGATCCAGATTGTCGTCGTGTCATGCCTTGGGAACGTGTCTCGGACAGTAATGAGATGCTTCATTTCATGAAGAAATTGATTCAGCTTCGCAAGGATGTTTCAGACATTATCCAACATGGAACCTATATCCTGAAAGAAATCAAGCCAAATGTGGTATCTCTGGCATGGGATTATGATGGACAAAAAATCCAAGCCATTTTTAACCAATCAACTGAAAACTATCTTGTAGACCGTGATTCTGTAGCGCTAGCCAGTCATTGCCAAGAACGAGACAATCAACTTGTCATCTTACCAAAAGGATTTGTGATTGAATAAAAAATGAGAAGAGAAAGACTGTAATGAACGGTGATTCGTGCAGTCTTTTTTGATTTGACGACTTCTTATACTAATCTAAATAGTTAGACAGGAACTGGAGAGGTTAAGTGCTCCTTATCATCTTACTTAGTTCTAAATAGTGTTGGCGCATTTTTTACTTGTTACAGATTATACTGCCATCGTCGGATTCACAGAGTTGATAGATGAATTTTCCTACTATACCAAGACAAAATACGCTATAGAAAAAATCAGCATGCATTTTCAGTTTGATGATAAACCACAAGTTCCAATGAAAATAATAATTGCATCTTCATTTCTCATTGTTATTGGAGTCTGGACTGGAAAGTGATGGGATATGAGGACTATGTGTTTTTGTGCTATATAAAGGGAGGAAAAAATAGTAGCTGAGTTGTCATTTTTAAGACGTAGTCTTTGTAATTTTGCCAGCAATGGTATATAATTTATCCTAGAGTTAATTATAGATAGGAGAAGGATAATGAAATTAAAAGATTTTACTGAGAAAGAACAAGAGATGATTAAGCAAGGATTGACAACATCTGAGATTAGCGATAAGGAAACCGCAACTAAAATCCTTTCCCTAGTGCCTCAGGAATGGATCAAACGCATTCCCTTTTTCGTGCGAAAACACGCAACAACTCGGACAATAAAGCGAATTTCTATCGAACATCCAGAACTTTATGCTATTGCGAAAAGAAGTGGTGAGATTCCTGAGAAGGAACGAGAAGAATTGCGCCAAATCATTACAGATATTTTCAAAGAAAAAATGAATAAGCATAGTATTAAGTAGAGAATGAAAATATATTTTATTGGTGGTTTGGGAAGCAATATTTATCATAGCAAGGATTTTCTTCAAGAACTAGATTCGCAGGTCTGTTTTCTAAATCCATATGAAACGCATCTTCGAGATGAAACAGAATTGAAATCATGGTTTAAAAATGAGATTGTAGAGGAAGAATCTATCTGTCTGATAGGCCATTCTCTTGGAGGGGATTTGGCTCGTTATCTCGCATCGAAATTTTATGAAGTTAAAAAACTGGTTCTTTTGGATGGTGGCTATTTAGATTTAGATAAGGTTTTACCTTTAGATACAGAATTAGAGGAAACTAAAAACTATATCGAATCTCAAACCGTTTTGGACTTAAATCTTCTCATTTCTAAAGAGAAATCCGAAGCAAAGCATTGGTCAGAAAATATGGAGGAAGCTGTAAGACAGTCCTATCACTGGAATGCTGAGTATAATAGATATGAGTTAGCTATAAATTATGAAAATACAGAAGCGATACTCCGCCTACGGAGGAAAATACAATCTTTTAAGAGAGAAGTAGGAGATACCTTGTTTATTAGTCCTCGATATCCTAATGAAGCTAGATGGAGAGAAGAAGTCCTAAAAGAATTGCCAGGCTATTTTGATACTATTTTTTTAGAAAACTTTGGCCATGAGCTTTATACTGAAGCACCTAAAGAAATCGCTGGTATGATTAATGAGTGGCTCTCTCGTTCTCAATGAGCTACTTGTATTACTTAAAAGGGTATAAGATTTAAAATCTGTTAAAATAGTGACATTAATAACTTTTCAAAACCATTTTTGAAGTTTTCAAAGTTTAAAAAACTAAAGTCATTTCGCTTGATGATCTTGATGAGGTTGTTAGTAGCTTCTAGTTTTGTGTTTGAGTAGGGCAATTCCAGTGCGCTAATGATATTGTCCCTATCTTTCAAAAGGGTCTAAAAAACAGTTGTTAGAAAGATAGGATTTACACTAGAAATGGTATCTCTCAATAAGACAAAAGAAATGAATTAGCCTGTTTCTCTTGGAAATGAAACAGTAATAGTTGATAGAGTTCATAGTGCTCTCTAAGTTCTTGAGAGTATGTAAGGGCCTTTTCTAGAATTTCTTTGTTGGTCAGATACATGCGAATAGTTGGATGAAACAATTGTTTATCGTTGAGTTTTCGATTATCCCTCTTGAGTGAATGAGTTTCCGGTAGCGTTTGAGTGCCTTGTACTTGTGAGTTTTTCAGACCAATTACTTTATAATTTGGATACGAAGATGGTTCATAGGCTGACTGAGATGTTGTACAATGTGAAAACGGTCCAGCATGATTTTAGCGTTTGGGACTGAAACAGTCTGGGAGACTGTTTCAGTCTGAGTCTAGAAATTCGAAAGTGAAGTTGTCTAGCCAAATCATAGTAGGGACTAAATATATCCATCATAATGATTTTTATCTGGTAACGAAGGGTTCTATCGTAGCGTAGAAAGTGATTGCGAATCGTTGCTTGAATTCACCCGCCTAAGATATCTCTACTTTTTCTGGAATCAAAATCCAGTGCAATGAAGCTCATCTTGCCTTTCTTAAAGCTGTATGCATCCTAGCTCAAGTGTTCTGGAAGGTAGTAAGGAGAATTCTGGTAGGCATACCAGTTGTTTCAAGGTAAGGAATCTTAGACGATTTTTGAAAGTCATATTTCTTCATTTGGGTTCCGCAATCAGGGCAAGATGGAGCCTCGTAGTCGAGTTTAGCGATGATTTCCTTGTGGGCATCTCTATTAACAAAATCCATAATTTGGATATTAGGGTCTTTAATATCGAGTAGGTTTGTGACAAAATGTAATGATTCCATAAGATTCTTTCTAATGATGGTTTGATCGCTTTTCATTATGGGTCTTATGGGACTTTTTTTCTACAGCTCCATAATTCCTACAGTGCTTTTACCCACTACAGAAATTATAGAGCCTATAAAAATCAGTTGCTAAAAGTCTGTCTTACAAAAATGTAAGATAGGCTTTTTAAATGTAAGATAGGCGTACGATTATACGTGAAAATATATGCTATACTCTATGTAGATCAAAAAGAAAGAAGTTTATTATGAAAAAATGGAATGCGACTCAGTTGAAGTATCTGATGGCGGCAGTAATGGTTCTAGACCATATCCCTCATATCACCGGAATCGTTTCTCCTATGTGGGAAGGTATTCTTCACGCCTTGACCCGTTGTGTGGGAGTTTGGTTTGCGTATATGGCTATGGAAGGCTTTATCCATACTCGAAATTTGAAAGACTATCTTATCCGTCTCTGGAGTTGGGCGTTTATCATGTTTGCTGGAAATAGCCTACTCAATGCCCTATTTGCATCTAAGGGAGTAATGGTCAATAATAATATTTTCTTTACTTTGGCCATTGGTGTCACCATGCTTTGGATTGGTTTTCCTCGAAAAGAGCTGGATCAAAAAGAGAAGTTGTGGCGTCGGATTGGGGTTGCTGGTATTCTGATATTTGGTAGCCTTTTTGCTGAAGGTGGTATCACTATGCTACCATTTCTCTTGATTAGTTACTCTTGTCGGAATCGCAAGGGATTGCGAAATCTCCTCTACGCCTTTCTGTGGGCCTTCCTATTAGTGACTTCTATCCATACCTATGATACTTGGTACCAAACCTTGGAAATGCTGCTTTACAATTCTGACTGGCTCTTTATCACTGTCTTTCCTTTTATGGCCTTGTATAATGGACAGCGAGGAAAGGAAACCAGCTGGAATAAGTATTTCTTTTATATTTTCTACCCAGCTCATCTATGGATTATAACTCTGATTGCTTATTTGGTTAAATAGCAAAAAAAGCAAATAGCAGTAATTTCTGTCTATTTGCTTTTCTTTTTATAAAATATACTTCTCAATCGCACGCGCAACGCCGTCTTCTTCGTTGCTGGCTGTAACATCATTGGCAAGGGACTTGACATGCTCACTAGCATTTCCCATAGCAATACCAAGGCCTGCAAACTGGAGCATTTCGATATCGTTATTAGCATCACCCATGGCCATAATCTCTGAGGGTTCAATCTTCAAAATCGCTGCTAGTCGAGAAAGAGCAGTAGCCTTGGTAGTTCCAAGTGGCATGGCTTCATAAATGACAGGCTGCGAACGAACACCGCTAAATCGTTGGCAGAGCTCCTCAGCAAAGCGCTCTTCAAAATCGTCTGTTTGTTCTTTAGTGCCTAAAAACATGCCTTGGAACATGCGATACTTGCCACTAGTCGCTTCCTCAAGGGAAATTTCAGTCAAGTCTGAAAAAACAAGTTTGGCATCATTTTGAACAATTTGATTAGGCTTGCCACCGAGAACAAAATAATGTTTCTCATCAAAAAGAGTCAACTGGACGTCGCTTTTTTCTGCTAGATCATAAAGGTATTCAATGTCAGCAGGACTGAGTTCTTGCCAGTCAACTAGCCCCCAGTCACTGGTCTGGTGGGTTGAGCAACCGTTATTAACAATGATATACTCGTTCTGGAGGTCCAGTCCTAGTTTTTTATAGTAGGGGAGGGCACCGAAAAGCGGGCGACCTGTACAGAGAACCAGTTTGACACCTTTTTCAATGGCTTGGTGAATGGCAGTGATGTGGGCTTGCGGGATTTCCTTGGCTTCATTAAGGAGGGTTCCGTCCATATCCAAGGCTAGTAGTTTAATCATAAGACTTCCTTTTCTATGTGTTTTGCTTTTATTATAGCATATTTTGGAGAAGATGATGATCAAAGGGACAGGAGCTAATTGATTTTGCAGTTTAGGACGTTTCGATGACAATTCAAGATTTGAAGAGGATATTTTGCAAAGATGTGCTATACTAAACTTGTCAAAGTTGCAACTAGACAAACATAAAAAACTAACTTAAAATATAATAGTTTTTTTGTAAGTAGTTATGAGTAGCAGATTACTCAACTAATCTGAACAATAATGGAGGAATACATCATGGTTTTAATTAAAAAAAATATAAATCTAACAAATGAAGAATTAGAGCTGATACAAGGTGGAGCAGATCCCTATGGTAAAAATCTTAATGGTAGATATGATTGGGAAATAGAACCAGTATTAACTCTGCCGGTTCATGGATTTTGTCCCAGAGGCACCTATGATTTAGGATATATTGGAGGAGGCAATCATCTTTGCAAAGGAAGTGCTGCGAGATTTTAAGTAAAATTTATTAGTAATATGAAGAGACGAGGGGAGAAAAGCTGAGGTACAATATGAAAAAACGAAGTATTCAAATTTTACTAGCATTGTCCTTAATTTTTTACAAATCAACTTGGTTTTGGAGGCTTTTCAATCACCTCGCAAATTCTTATTTACCAGCAAGTCGGGAATTTTTTCAGATTCTGCTTTTGATGGAGAGTGGAGTTCTTTTCTTAGCAGTCCTCCATTTAAAAGTTTTTGAAGGTAGAAAAATTATGCAATTCAAGTGGCAGCCGAGGTACTTTATCTACCTTTTACTGGGCTACATCATTTCGTATATGTCCGACTTCCTCTTGTCTTATTTCATCCCCTCGTCCTCGAATCAAATTTCTTTGAATGAAACGATAGAAATGATAGGGCGACAGGAATTACCCTATTTCTTGCTCATAGTTTGCTTCATCGGCCCTATTGCTGAGGAATTGATTTATCGCGGTGTGCTTATGACAACCTTTTTCAAAAACTCACCTTGGTACGGAGATATCTTGCTTTCTGCTATTATTTTCGGTTGTATTCATATCAATTTCGCTTTAACACCTCTTGCTTTTTTCATTTATGCTAGTGGGGGTCTTATTTTAGCACTATTGTATCGCATGACTAAAAATCTCTACTATCCAATAGTACTTCATATCCTTATCAATATCACTGCCTTCTGGGACTTGTGGTTACTCCTATTTTCAGGAAGTTAGCTTACTAAAACAATGTCGGAATTTTCCGACATTTTTCTTTTCAATAGATGAGCAAGAACCGATTATTTACAGGATTGCTTCATTAAAAAATGGTATAATAAAAGATAATGAAAAATTCAAACGAGGCTGAGATGAAATTACTTTATACTGATATTCGGACTTCTTTGATAGAAATCTTGACTAGAGAGGCGGAAGAGCTGGTTGCTGCTGGTAAGCGGGTTTTCTACATTGCTCCCAACTCTCTTTCTTTTGAAAAGGAACGCGCCGTACTGGAATACTTGTCCCAGCAGGCTTCTTTTGCGATTACCGTTACGCGTTTTGCTCAGATGGCTCGTTACCTGGTTTTAAATGACTTGCCTACAAAGACCAGTCTTGATGATATCGGTCTTGGGATGGCCTTTTATAAATGCCTTGCGGAACTGGACTTCAAAGAGTTACGAGTTTATGGTGCGATTAAACAGGACCCTCAATTTATCCAGCAGTTGGTTGAACTTTATCATGAGATGACGACTGCTCAGATGAGCTTTTTGGACTTAGAAAATTTGACGGATGAGGACAAGAGAGCAGATTTACTCTTGATTTTTGAGAAAGTGACTGCCTATCTCAATCAAGGTCAGTTGGCTCAAGGAAGTCAGTTATCCCATTTGATTGAGGCTATTGAAAATGGCAAGGTAAGTAGTGATTTCAGTCAGATTGCCTTGGTCATTGACGGATTTACCCGTTTTTCTGCCGAGGAAGAGCTTGTAGTGGATCTACTCCATCGCAAAGGTGCCGAGATTGTTATTGGGGCCTATGCAAGCAAGAAAGCCTATACAAGTCCTTTTGCTGAAGGGAACCTCTACCAAGCCAGTGTGGAATTTCTTCATCATTTGGGAGCAAAATACCAAACGCCTGCTCAGGATTGTTCTCAGACGCATGAGAAAATGGATAGTTTTGACAAGGCTTCTCGTTTGCTAGAGTCTTCTTATGATTTCTCAGAACTCACTTTAGATGTAGATGAGAAGGATCGTGAAAATCTGCAAATCTGGTCTTGTTTGACGCAAAAAGAGGAGTTGGAGCTGGTGGCTCGCGCTATTCGTCAGAAATTACATGACCATCCAGATCTGAGTTACAAGAATTTTCGTATTCTCTTGGGGGATGTGACTTCTTATCAGTTATCACTGAAAACCATTTTTGACCAGTACCAGATATCATTCTATCTTGGTAGAAGTGAATCCATGGCTCACCACCCTTTGACCCAGTATGTCGAATCTATTTTGCGTTTGAAACGCTACCGTTTCCGTCAGGAGGATTTGATTAATCTCCTCAGAACTGGTCTGTATACTGACCTTAGCCAAGCGGATATTGATGCTTTTGAGCAATATCTCCGCTACCTTGGCATCAATGGTTTACCAGCTTTTCAGCAGACCTTCACCAAATCCCACCACGGAAAATTCGATTTGGAACGTTTGAACGCTCTTCGTCTGCGAGTTTTGGCGCCACTTGAAACCTTATTTGCCAGTCGGAAGCAAAAGACTGAAAATCTCTTGCAAAAGTGGAATACTTTTCTAAAAAATGCTGCTTTAAGCAAGCAGATGCAAGAATTGACAGCTACTATGGAAACCATAGAACAGGAAAGACAAGCCGAAGTTTGGAAAGCCTTCTGCCATGTTTTAGAACAATTTGCTACCGTTTTTGCTGGTTCACAAGTTAGTCTGGAGGATTTCCTAGCCTTGCTCTATTCTGGGATGAGTTTGTCCCAGTATCGCACCATTCCAGCAACTGTTGATACTGTTCTGGTGCAGAGTTATGATTTGATTGCCCCTCTGACCGCTGACTTTGTCTATGCCATCGGACTGACTCAGGATCATTTACCAAAAATTGCGCAAAACACCAGTCTTTTGACAGATGAAGAACGACAAAGTCTAAACCAAGCGACTGAGGAGGGAGCACAATTACTGATTGCAAGTAGCGAAAATCTCAAGAAAAATCGCTATACCATGCTTTCTTTAGTCAATGCTGCTCGCAAACAGTTAGTGTTGTCAGCACCAAGTCTCCTCAATGAAAATGAGAGTAAAGAATCGGCCTATCTTCAGGAATTGGTGAGTTTTGGATTTAATCGGACAGAGAAGAAGATTCATCACAAAGGTCTGTCTAAGGAAGATATGGGTTCTTATCACAGTCTCTTGTCTAGCTTAGTTGCCTATCACCAGCAGGGCGAGACGAGTGATACTGAGCAAGATGTGACCTTTGTCAAGGTTTTGGCGCGTGTGATGGGGAAAAAACTAGATCAAAAAGGCCTTACAAATCCAGCTATCCCAACCAGTCCAAGTAGCAAACCATTAGAGAAAGAGACCTTGCAGGCTCTCTATCCAGCTGACAAAGAGTTTTACCTGTCTACCTCTGGTTTGACGGAGTTTTACCGCAATGAATACAGTTATTTCCTCCGTTATGTCTTAGGTTTGCAGGAAGAATTGCGCCTTCGTCCAGATGCTCGCAGTCACGGGAATTTCTTGCATCGTATTTTTGAACGTGCTTTGAAATTCCCTGATGAAGATTCCTTTGACCAACGTCTGGAGCAAGCTATTCAAGAAACCAGTCAAGAACGCGAATTTGAAGCTATTTATCAGGAAAGTTTGGAAGCCCAATTTACAAAGGAAGTTTTGCTTGATGTGGCTCGGACGACTGGTCACATCCTACGTCATAATCCAGCCATCGAAACCATCCAAGAGGAAGCAACATTTGGTGGCAAGGATCAGGCCTTTATTCAATTGGATAATGGTCGCAGTGTCCATGTGCGAGGCAAGGTTGACCGTATCGACCGTTTGAAAGCTGATGGAGCACTGGGAGTGGTAGACTACAAGTCTAGTCTGACTCAGTTCCAGTTTCCGAATTTCTTTAATGGCCTCAATTCCCAACTGCCCACCTATCTTGCTGCCCTAAAAAGAGAAGGGGAACAGAACTTTTTCGGTGCTATGTACTTGGAAATGGCTGAACCCGTCCAATCTCTGCTGACCGTTAAGAGTTTGGCTGGAGCAGTAGCAGAAGCCAGCAAGTCTATGAAATACCAAGGACTCTTTTTAGAAAAAGAAAGCAGTCATTTGGGCGAATTTTATAACAAAAACAAGGCCAATCAGCTGACAGACGAGGAATTCCAACTCTTACTGGACTATAATGCCCACCTGTACAAGAAAGCAGCTGAGAAGATTTTAGAAGGCCAGTTCGCCATCAATCCATACACAGAAAACGGTAGAAGCATTGCCCCATACGTTCAGCAACACCAAGCCATTACAGGTTTTGAAGCCAATTACCACTTGGGTCAAGCCCGTTTCCTAGAAAAATTGGACTCGGCTGACGGTAAGCGTCTGGTCGGAGAAAAGCTCAAGCAAGTTTGGTTTGAGAAAATGAGAGAGGAGTTGAATCGATGAAGCCCATTTCCTTTTTAACTGAGGAAGACATTCAAAAACTGCAAGAAGCAGAAGCGAGTTCGAACAAGGAACAGAAGAAAACCGCCGAGCAAATCGAAGCCATTTATACCGCAGGGCAAAATATTCTTGTTTCAGCATCTGCTGGTTCAGGGAAAACCTTTGTCATGGCAGAGCGCATTCTGGACCAATTAGCGCGTGGTGTCGAAATTTCTCAACTCTTTATCTCGACCTTTACCGTCAAGGCTGCTACTGAACTCAAAGAACGTTTGGAGAAAAAAATCAGCCAACAAATCCAAGAAACCGATGATGTCGATCTCAAACAACACTTGGGACGCCAGTTGGCAGATCTACCAAACGCTGCCATCGGAACCATGGACTCTTTCACACAAAAATTCCTTGGCCAGCATGGCTATCTGATTGATATCGCACCAAATTTCCGTATTTTGCAAAATGAAAGTGAACAGCTACTCTTAAAAAACGAAGTTTTTCATCAGGTTTTTGAAGAGCATTACCAAAGTGAAAATAAAGAGAAATTTAGCCGTTTGGTGAAGAACTTTGCTGGGCGTGGCAAGGATGAAAGAGGTCTGCGCCAGCAAGTCTACAAAATTTATGATTTCCTTCAATCCACCAGCAGTCCCCAAAAATGGCTGAACGAGTCTTTTCTCAAAGGGTTTGGAGAAGCTGACTTTGCAAATGAAAAAGAGAAACTAACTGAGCAAATCAAGCAGGCGCTTTGGGACTTGGAAAGTTTCTTCCGTTATCATCTGGATAACGATGCAAAGGAGTTTCCAAAAGCTACCTATTTAGAAGCTGTGCAACAGGTTCTGGATGAAATTAGCTCCTTAAATCAAGAGTCCGATAGCCAGGCTTATCAAGCAGTGCTTGCGCGTATTGTCGCCATCTCTAAGGAGAAAAATGGTCGAGCTCTGGCTAACTCCAGTCGTAAGGCCGAATTGAAGCCACTGGCTGATGCCTATAACGATGAGAGAAAGGCCCAGTTTGCTAAACTAGGACAACTGGCGGACCAGATAACCATTCTCGACTATCAAGAGCGTTATCATGTAGACACCTGGGATCTAGCTAAGACCTTCCAAAACTTTATGAGTGATTTTGTGGAGGCTTATCGAGAACGTAAACGCCAGGAAAACGCCTTTGAATTCGCTGATATCAGCCATTTCACCATTGAGATTTTAGAGAATTTCCCACAAGTCCGCGAGGCTTATCAGGAACGATTCCACGAAGTCATGGTCGATGAGTATCAGGATACCAACCATATTCAAGAACGGATGCTGGAATTGCTGTCGAATGGTCACAATCGCTTTATGGTGGGGGATATCAAGCAGTCTATCTACCGTTTCCGTCAGGCAGATCCCCAAATTTTCAATGAAAAATTTCAACGCTATGCGCAAAATCCTCAGGAAGGCAAGTTGATTCTCCTCAAGGAAAATTTCCGTAGTAGTTCAGAAGTGCTGTCAGCAACCAACGATGTTTTTGGACGCCTTATGGACCAAGAGGTCGGCGAAATCAACTATGATAGCATGCACCAGCTTGTTTTTGCCAATACCAAACTGACTCCTAATCCAGACAACAAGGCAGAATTTCTCCTCTACGATAAGAACGACAGCGAACAAGAGGAAGAAGAGAGCCAAACAGATACGAAACTAACTGGTGAAATGCGCCTGGTCCTCAAGGAAATCCTGAAGCTTCATCAGGAAAAAGATGTAGCCTTCAAAGAAATTGCCCTTCTGACTTCCAGTCGTAGTCGAAATGACCAGATTCTACTTGCCCTGTCTGAGTACGGGATACCTGTCAAAACTGACGGTGAGCAAAACAACTACCTCCAATCCTTAGAAGTACAAGTCATGCTGGACACCCTTCGTGTCATCCACAATCCCCTGCAAGACTACGCCTTGGTTGCCCTTATGAAGTCTCCTATGTTTAGTTTCGATGAGGACGAGTTGGCACGTTTATCTCTTCAGAAAGCAGAAGATAAAGTACAAGAGAATCTCTATGAGAAACTGGTCAATGCTCAAAAACAGGCAACAAGCCAGAAAGAGTTAATTCACTCAACACTAGCTGAAAAACTAAACCAATTCATGGACATCTTGGATTCTTGGCGCTTGTATGCTAAAACCCACTCTCTCTATAACTTGATTTGGATGATTTATAATGACCGTTTTTATTATGACTATGTTGGGGCTTTGCCGAACGGACCTGCTAGACAGGCCAATCTCTATGCCCTAGCGCTACGTGCTGACCAGTTTGAAAAGAGTAATTTCAAGGGCTTGTCGCGTTTTATACGTATGATTGACCAAGTACTAGAAGCCCAGCACGACCTCGCAAGCGTAGCCGTCGCGCCGCCTAAAGATGCCGTAGAACTCATGACCATTCACAAGAGCAAAGGATTGGAGTTCCCTTATGTCTTCATCCTCAACATGGATCAGGACTTCAACAAGCAAGACTCGATGTCAGACGTCATTCTCAGTCGTCAAAATGGGTTTGGTGTCAAATACATTGTCAAGGTGGAAACAGGAGCAGTGGAAGCACACTATCCTAAAACCATTAAACTCTCCATTCCTAGCCTGACCTATACGCAGAATGAGAAAGAACTGCAACTGGCTAGCTATTCAGAGCAGATGCGTCTGCTATATGTTGCCATGACAAGGGCGGAGAGAAAACTTTATCTTGTCGGTAAGGGTTCTCGTGAAAAGCTGGAAGCAAAGGAATACCCGGCAGCAAATAACGGAAAATTAGATAGCAATACCAGACTGCAAGCAAGAAATTTCCAAGATTGGATCTGGACTATCAGCAAAGTATTTGCCAAGGACAATCTCAACTTTAGCTATCGTTTTGTTGGTGAAGACCAGTTGACTAGAGAAGCTATCGGGGAATTGGAAAACAAGAGCCCTTTACAAGACAGCTCTCAAGCAGACAACCGCCAGTCTGAAACTATCAAAGAAGCTCTGGAAATGCTGAAAGAAGTGGAAGTTTATAATACTCTTCACCGCGCAGCTATTGAGCTTCCTAGTGTTCAAACCCCAAGCCAAATCAAGAAATTCTACGAACCCGTTATGGATATGGAAGGGGTAGAAATTACTAACCAAACTCAATCACCGGAGAAGCAAATCAGCTTTGATTTACCAGATTTTTCAACTAAAGAAAAGGTAACAGGAGCTGAGATTGGTAGTGCAACCCACGAACTCATGCAAAGAATCGACCTGAGTCAACAACCAACGCTTGCTAGCCTTAAGGATACTCTCAAACAAGTTCAAACCAGCCCAGCAGTCAGAGACAAAATCAATCTTTCCAAAATCTTAGCATTCTTTGATACACCACTTGGTCAGGAAATTCTCGCTAATACCGACCATCTCTATCGCGAGCAACCTTTCTCCATGCTCAAAAAAGATCAAAAAAGTCAGGAAGACTTTGTTGTTCGTGGAATCTTGGACGGCTATCTACTTTATGAGAACAGAATTATTCTTTTCGACTATAAGACAGACCGTTACGATCAACCAAGTCAACTCATAGACCGCTATCGTGGTCAGTTAGCCCTATACGGAGAGGCTTTATCTAGAGCCTATTCGATTGAAAACATTGAAAAATACTTGATTTTGCTCGGCAAAGACGAGGTTCAAGTTGTAAAAGTATAATTTATACTCTTCGAAAATCTCTTCAAACCACGTCAGCTTCACCTTGCCGTATATAGGTGACTGACTTCGTCAGTTCTATCCACAACCTCAAAACCATGTTTTGAGCTGACTTCGTCAGTCTTATCTACAACCTCAAAGCAGTGCTTTGAGCAACCTGCGGCTAGCTTCCTAGTTTGCACTTTAATTTTCATTGAGTATTAGAAAGGAGACCTCGTGACACTTCCAGCTAGAAAATCCCTGCACGATGCGGTTTTACAGGCTTCAAAAGCCGATACTTGGGATCAAGCTACCAAGGAATGGAATGAAGTTTCCTTGATTTTTAATGGCATTGGCCGTAGCAATTGCGTCTGTGGGAATGCCATAAAATACGCCTACGAACTCTTTAATGGAGTTACAGGCCAACGTCTCTTTCCTATAGGAAGCGACTGTGTTCGCCATTTTCATCGTATTAGCCTCGATAAGTAACTAGAAGAGGAAGAAAAACTACTCAGAAAAGTTGAAAACCTAACCAGAAAGGCCCAGAAAAAGGAAAAAATCAATATCAATAAAAGCGATTTTGACGAACGACTTCTAAAATGGTTTTGGGAGAAAGGTGTTTTCAAAGCCAATCGTGGCAATCAATTCGCGCCTGAGAGAGACTATCAGCTCTTCCTAGAGGTCTTTCAAGGCGGAAGTTGGACCAAGGCAGAGCCAAAGAAGAAGGCTCGTATGGAAGAAGTGCTGGAAAAGTGTATCAAACCTTTTCTACTTGGTAAGACCGATGACCAACTCTACCTTGTCAAACTAGGCAAGGAGAAAATCGACTACGAGCATCATTTACGGATTCAAGCAGAGAAAGAACGTAAGAAAAGAGATAAAATCGCCAAGCAATACGCTGACAACCTCATTCTTGCCATGGGGCCTGCAGAACGAGCCTATCAAGATTACTTTGGTTTTACAGAAACCCTAACCCTAGAAGAACGAAAATGGGAGAAAATCCTCTTTGGTAAGAATAGAGAAGAACGGGCTGTCAAGGCTAAACAAAATCAAAAGGAGCTGGAAAAGGATCAGCGTATTGCAAATCAAGATCCTATTGAACGAAAGCAGAAGCAGACTTGGCTTCTTAATTCCTATTTTCGGAATTTGCCTGATGAAAAAGCTAGATTTTCTCGACTCTTCTTAGAATATCGAAAAAGTAGAGAAGTACCCTTTTCAGATGATTACTTATCTGAACATCTCATCGACTTTTTCTACAAGATGAAAGCCTTTGAATTTGAGATTGCACCAGAACAAGTCCGCGATTTTCTAAAAGAATGCCTTCAGGCAGAGCATCTATCATCAGCACAAGAAAGCTGGATTAGAGGGATTTTGACAAATTGCCTTCACCCGTTTTTAGATAGGTTGCTCATATAGAAAAAAATCCTACCTTGTCTATGCATGGTAGGATTTATGTATCTCCAAAGATGTACTGGTAAAGTTGGACGACTTTCTGAAAACACTGCGTGTCCATTCTTGTTATTTTTTGAGCATTACGCATCCGAAAATCAAAGGTATACAATTGAAATGGATTGACAGCGCCATCTACCTTATCCGACGAGACAGGAACTAGTAAGCCTTTTTCTGCTAAACGTTGTTGGCCATGAGTGATGGGACAGACAGCCACAAAACCAGTTTGCAAGGCATATTCTCTCCTAGAAACAACCAAGGCAGGTCGCCTTTTCTGAATCTCCCGACCGACTGATGGATCAAAGTCCAGCCAAATGATATCCTGCTTTTCAGGAATATACTCAGATTTCGCTATCAAGTGATCTTACCCCTTCAAAATCATTTGTCATTCTCAAATCAGTAATCCCATCAAAAGGATCTTTTAGTTTTGGAGCTAAGACAATGACTCCGTCAATCCCTTTGTAGACAACCATTTCTTGACCTTCTGTCATCCCCAAATTTTTAGGAATGGTCACAGTGAGCGAATTCCCCACCTTACGAGTCTTTACTGTATTCATTGCTCTACCTCCACGAAATTGTATACACCAAGTATATACCTGTTAGCAAAAAAAGTCAAGTAAATCGTGACTGGCATCAAGGATGTGTCGGACCTATACTATTTGTCATTTATTATGGTCAAAGCCGGTGCAAAAGTTCCTCATTTATGATAGAATAGGTAGTAAGAAAGAAAACGTTTTTTTAGTCGGAAGGGGAAATGTTTATGGCTACTATTCAATGGTTTCCGGGCCACATGTCTAAGGCTCGGCGGCAAGTTCAGGAGAATCTAAAGTTTGTTGATTTTGTTACGATTTTGGTGGACGCTCGGCTACCTTTATCTAGTCAAAATCCTATGTTAACCAAGATTGTGGGGGATAAACCAAAACTCTTGATTTTGAACAAGGCAGACCTTGCTGATCCCGCAATGACTAAAGAATGGCGTCAGTATTTTGAATCACAGGGAATCCAAACTCTGGCTATCAACTCCAAAGAGCAAGTAACTGTAAAAGTTGTTACTGATGCTGCTAAAAAGCTCATGACTGATAAGATTGCACGCCAGAAAGAACGCGGTATCAAGATCGAAACCTTGCGGACCATGATTATCGGAATTCCAAATGCCGGTAAGTCAACTCTCATGAACCGTTTGGCTGGGAAAAAGATTGCGGTGGTTGGCAATAAACCAGGTGTTACCAAGGGGCAACAGTGGCTCAAAACCAACAAAGACCTTGAAATTTTAGACACACCAGGGATTCTCTGGCCTAAATTTGAAGACGAAACCGTTGCTTTGAAACTAGCCTTGACTGGAGCAATTAAAGATCAACTACTCCCAATGGATGAAGTGACCATTTTTGGTCTTGATTATTTTAAAAAACATTATCCAGAAAAGCTGGCTGAACGCTTCAAACAAATGAAGATAGAAGAAGAAGCACCTGTTATCATCATGGATATGACTCGTGCCCTTGGTTTCCGAGACGACTACGACCGCTTTTACAGCCTCTTCGTCAAGGAAGTCCGTGATGGAAAACTCGGTAACTATACCTTAGATACATTGGACGACATCGATGATGACGATTAAAGAAATCAAAGAACTTCTTGCCACTGTCAAAGAATTAGACAATCCCCTTTTTCTTGAACTGGAAAAGGATAGTCGCTCTGGAGTTCAAAAGGAAATTAACAAGCGTAAAAAAGCCATTCAGGCTGAATTGGATGAAGACCTTCGCCTAGAAACTATGCTTTCCTATGAAAAAGAACTGTATAAGCAAGGATTGACCTTAGTAGCAGGTGTTGACGAGGTCGGCCGTGGTCCTCTGGCTGGACCTGTAGTCGCTGCAGCCGTTATCTTGCCCAAAAATTGTAAGATTAAAGGCCTCAACGATAGCAAGAAAATTCCAAAAAAGAAACGTCTGGAAATTTATCATGCTGTTCAAGACCAAGCCTTAGCAATCGGGATTGGTATCATGGATAATCACATCATTGACCAAGTCAATATCTATGAAGCAACCAAACTGGCCATGAAGAAAGCAATCTCCCAGCTCAGTCCGCAACCTGAGCACCTCTTGATAGATGCCATGAAACTGGAGTTACCAATTTCACAAATCTCCATTATCAAAGGAGATGCCAACTCCCTCTCCATCGCAGCTGCATCTATAGTGGCTAAGGTGACACGGGATGAATTGATGAAGGAATACGATCAGCAATATCCTGGCTATGATTTCGCTACTAATGCTGGCTATGGAACAGCTAAACATCTAGAAGGACTTAAAAAACTAGGTATCACCCCAATTCACCGAACCAGTTTTGAACCAGTCAAAACACTGGTTTCAACTAAGAAAGACAAGTAAGAGGAAATGATTATGGAGGAACAGTCAGAAACACTCAGTTCCAAGAAAGAATTTGCCTTTGCCTCAAGCACCATATTATCCCAAGTTGGACGAGGAATCATTGTTGGTCTCGTCGTCGGGCTAATCGTCGGATCCTTTCGTTTCTTAATCGAAAAGGGCTTCCACCTGATACAAGGACTTTATCAAGATCAAGCGCACCTAGTGCGCAATCTTTTTATCATTGGTCTATTTTATTTAATAGTTTGCTGGCTTAGTGCGAAACTAACTCGGTCAGAAAAAGATATCAAGGGTTCAGGAATTCCTCAAGTCGAAGCCGAACTAAAGGGACTGATGACTCTCAACTGGTGGAGTGTCCTTTGGAAAAAATATATTCTAGGCATTCTTGCTATTGCAAGTGGCCTTATGCTAGGTCGAGAAGGGCCAAGTATTCAACTTGGAGCTGTTGGTGGTAAAGGTATTGCCAAGTGGCTAAAATCTAGCCCAGTTGAAGAACGCTCCTTGATTGCTAGTGGTGCTGCAGCAGGATTAGCAGCTGCCTTTAATGCACCAATTGCAGGCCTCCTCTTTGTAATAGAAGAAGTCTATCATCACTTTTCAAGATTTTTCTGGGTTTCCACTCTAGCAGCCAGCATTGTAGCAAACTTTGTCTCTCTACTCATATTTGGCCTAACGCCCGTACTGGATATGCCTGACAATATCCCTCTCATGACTCTAGACCAGTATTGGATTTATTTGGTTATGGGTATTTTCCTTGGAGTTTCTGGTTTTCTCTATGAGAAAGCTGTGCTAAATGTCAGCAAAGTTTATGACTGGCTTGGTCAAAAAATCCATTTAGATAGAGCTTATTATCCAATCTTAGCTTTTATCCTTATCATACCAATAGGGATTTTTCTACCACAAATTCTCGGTGGTGGAAATCAGCTGGTTCTTTCCCTAACTGAGCAAGATTTTAGTTTCCAAGTCTTACTTGCCTACTTCCTTATTCGCTTTGTTTGGAGCATGATAAGTTACGGAAGTGGATTACCTGGTGGAATTTTCCTACCTATTCTGGCTCTTGGTTCCTTACTTGGTGCCCTAGTTGGCGTCATTTGTGTGAATCTTGGTCTGGTCAGTCAAGAACAATTTCCAATATTTATCATTTTAGGAATGAGTGGCTACTTTGGAGCAATCTCTAAGGCTCCCCTAACAGCTATGATCCTTGTAACCGAAATGGTAGGAGACATCCGAAATCTCATGCCACTCGGACTTGTGACCTTGGTAGCCTACATTATCATGGATTTACTAAAGGGTGCCCCAGTATACGAGGCCATGCTAGAAAAAATGTTGCCAGAAGAGGTGACAGACGAAGGAGAAGTAACTCTTATCGAAATTCCTGTATCAGACAAAATCGCTGGAAAACAAGTACACGAACTCAACTTACCACACAACATTCTCATCACAACCCAAGTTCATAATGGTAAGAGCCAAACAGTTAACGGTTCAACCAAAATGTATCTGGGCGATATGATTCATTTAGTTATTCCAAAAAGTGAAATTGGGAAAGTGAAAGATTTGTTGTTATAAGTTCTGTTTACATAATTTATTTTACGTAAAATATTATTGAAAGGATTCTCAATGAAAAGAAATAAGGCAATTGCGGTATATTTGCTAGGCACATTTAGTCAGTTAGTATCAGTTTGTCTCCTTTTCTTTCTCTTGAATCATTTTTCTGTTCAGTCCAATCTATTAACTATTTTAGGAATCATTTTAGGTGGCATTTCTTCAGCTCTTTGGGGAATAATTGTTGCAAATCACTATTTTCATATTCCTTTTAAGAAGATCGTTAACGATTTTTTAAACATTCATACCAGTTATAAACACTATTTATTATCTTTTTTCCTAATTATCCTTGATTTTTCTTTTCTAATGTTTGGTGGGAAAATAGTAGAATTTAGCTGGTATCACCCATTTTTGATGTTCTTCAAATTTATTTTCTTTGGTGGTATAGAAGAGATTGGATGGCGATATGTTTTTCAACCAATTTTACAAGAAAAGTTGCCATATTTTTACTCAACAATCTTAACCTTTTTCAGCTGGGCAATTTGGCATCTGTTGTTCTTTTACATAGATGGTTCCCTAGCAACTCTGCAAATTCTACCGTTTTTATTTGGATTGCTGACGAATTCTTTCATACTCTCAGCTCTTTATAACAAAACAAAGAATCTCTGGATTTGCGTTATGACACATTCGATCATTAATGTCTTGTCTCAGATAACCATAGATATTGATCGATCCGAAACCTTCCTGCTTAAAATCTTCGTCATCTTGGTATCCTGCTATATGGTAATACATAAAAAAGATGAGTATAATCGGTATAAATAAAATTAAATATAAACCTTCAAAACCAAATCAAAAAAGATTTGGTTTTTTAAGAATTAGAAATCTGATTTTCAGTATATAGTATAATTTTTACCCCTTACTTTGTTAAGAATGATTAGAATATTGTATAATAAGAAAAAGGAGAAAAGCATAAATGAATAATTCTGGAATTAAAAAAAGTCATACAAGAATACTAATCATTTTGTTACTCTCAACCATCACAGCAGGAGCTATTTTTATGTTTAGTATGCTAGGAAAATCTCAAGAAGAACGTCGAAATAGAGAGTACGAAGTGAGTCTGGTTAATTCGTTAAAGAATTCCTACCAAGGGATTGAGGAGATTAAAATTTCCAATCCAGAATACACAAGCCCTCCTGGTTCGTGGTCCTGTGATGTAGAAATCAAATTTAAACATGAAGAAAAAATTAAGTATGGTGTTGGATGTTCTCTAGACACTGAAGAAATAACAGATACTTCATTGGAATGGGATAATAGAGTAAAAGATCGACAATTTTTAAATGAAAACAAGGGTAAAACTGCTTCGAAAATTAGGGTAACTTATTCTAATAATGACGAAGGAGAGCAATAATGGCATTTAGTTATACTGATAAACAACTCAATGAATTAAAGTATGGGAAGAATGTATATAGTGTCAATGCTGATTATGCTGAGAGGAATGGAAATAACAATGAGTAAAAACAGATTAAGAAAAAGCTATAAACCATTATTCATAGTTTTACTACTCGCAATTGTCACAACAGGAGGTGTTTTTATATTTAGTATGTTAGGAAAATCCCAAGAAGAACGTCGGAATAGAGAGTACGAAGTGAGTCTGGTGAAAGCCTTAAAGAATTCTTATCAAGGGATAGAAGAGATTAAGATTATGAATCCTGATTATACAACCCCACCAGGTTCGTGGTCTTGTGATGTAGAAATTAAATTTAAAGATGAAAGAACTCTTTCATTCATATGGAATTAATCATCATTTAAACTATAAAACCAATTATGGTGGCCGTCAAGAAACAAACGAAGATTGGGAGTATTTAGAAACTCATAAAGGGCAAACTTTAAAGTCAGTGAAAATTACTTATTCTGATAGTGAGCAAGGAGAACTATGATGTATTTCCAATATACTGATGAACACTTGAATAATTTAAACCAAGATTATGCTGCTTATAGTGTGAACGAAGAGTTTTCAAGGAGAAAAAGGAGAAAAGCTTAAATGAATATTTCCAGCAATAAAAAAAGATATATAAGACTACTAATCATTTTGTTACTCGTAGTCATCACAGCAGGAGCTATTTTTATGTTTAGGTTGTTAGGGAAGTCTCAAGAAGAACGTCAAAATAGAGAGTATGAAGTAAGTCTGGTTAATGCTTTAAAGAATTCCTACCAAGAGATTAAGGAGATTAAGATTATGGATCCTTACTATAATGACAAACCGGGTTCGTGGTCTTGTGATATTTCAGTACAGTTCAATGATAGTCAAACTATTACTTATGGAATTAATCACAGATTAACCTATAAAGAAAACCATGATGGTCTTATGAAAGGGGATACTAATGAAGAAATTGATCAACAATGGTCGATACTTCAAAAACACATTGGTAAAACAGAATCTACAATATTAGTACGATATTCAAATGGTGAAACAGGAGAGCAATAATGGTATTTAATTATACTGATAAACAACTCAATAAATTAAAGCATGGGAAGAATGTATACAGTGTCAATGCTGAATATGCTGAGAAAAAGAGGAAATGATAATGAGTAAAAACAGATTAAGAAAAAGCTATAAACCATTATTCATAGTTTTACTACTCGCAACCATCACAGCAGGAGGTGTTTTTATGTTTAGGTTGTTAGGAAAATCCCAAGAAGAACGTCGAAATAGAGAGTATGAAGTTAGTTTGGTAAATGCCTTAAAGAATTCCTACAAAGGGATTGAGGAGGTAACGATTACGAATCCATCGTACAGCTCAATTCCTTCAGACGCTTGGGGGGCGGATGTGAAACTAAAATTTTTTGATGGAACATCTAAAGAACATGTTTTAGCTTTTGATATAAACTCGAATAAAATTAGGATTGGAGTATATAATAAGGATGATGAAGAATTTCAACATTTTTTAAATTCTAGGCGAGGTTCTACTAAGTCAAAAGTTAAAGTTAAATATTCGAATGGTTCAGAAGGGGAGCTATGATGAATAAATACGTGTATACAGACAAACAACTTAATGAATTGAATCAAGGTCCGAATGTTTACAGTGTTAATACTGAGTTCGCGCAGCGTAAAGAAAACCGAACAGACATTGTTACTGCTAAATCAGATAACGAGTTAAAAAAGGGTGAAACCAACACCATAACCACTTCTGACGGACAAGAATTCCGTGTCGTTGCAACTAAGTCTCACAAAGGAACTGGTTTTGATGGTTTGGCGGTTGCACCTATAGTCAACGGCAAACCGGATTATAAAAGTATAGCTGTGATTGCTGCAGGAACGGATCTAGGAAATCCTACTATGATTGATAGATTTAAAATAATTTTTTCTTATTATAGTGTAATATAGACAAATCTTATAGTATAATAAGAAAAAGGAGAAAAGCTTAAATGAACAATTCTGGAATTAAAAAAAGTCATAAAAAGCTACTAATCGTTTTTTTAGTTGCATTCATTACAGCAGGAGGTGTTTTTATGTTTAGTATGTTAAGGAAGTCTCAAGAAGAGCGTCGAAATAGAGAGTATGAAGTTAGTTTGGTTGAAACTTTAAAAGATAGTTATGAGGGTATTGAAGAAATTAGATTTTCTAATGCAAACTACACAAATCCTCCAGGAAGTTGGACTTGCGTAGTTGAACTATATTTTAATGAGAGAAGCATAAAATATAAAATTAATTATTCAAAAAAAGATAAACGTATTTCTGATGTATCTTTAGAGAGAGAGAATAGAAAAGAGGACCGAGAATTTTTAAATAGTCACTGGGGTAAGACTAGTAAACTCACAAAAATTATTTATTCAGATGGCTCAGAAGGAGAATATTAATGGTATTTAATTATACAGATAAACAACTCAATGAATTAAACCATGGGAAGAATGTATATAGTGTCAATGCTGAATATGCTGAAAGGGAAGTTGAAAAGAAAGTTGTAGCCAAAACAAATGATAAGTTATCTTCGGATGAAACCAACACCATAACCACCTCCGATGGTCAAGAATTTCGTGTTGTTGCCACTAAGTCTGACATTGAAACAGGTTTTGACGGGCTAGCAGTTGCACCTATTGTCAATGGCAAAGCAGATTATAAAAATGTAGCTGTGATTGCTGCTGGAACGGATCCTGATAGTCCGGTGAATAAAACTATGTTTGGTTCACGCGATTTCTATAGTGCCATAATTGCAAGGCAAACTTACTTATCTCCACAATATAAGGTTGCTGACCGATTTGTAAAAGAAATTATGGAAGACCCTAGATATGAAGTCAGTCAACTATCTGGTTATTCACAAGGGTCTTATATGCTGAAAGTAGGAGCTAAATATCATATTCCAACTACAACTTTTAACGCTTGGTTCACTTATCTATCACTTTCTAATGAAGAAAAAGCATTTATTGATAAAAATCCAGCTATGTTTATTGATTACCGTAGAAAACATGATGAAGTAGTCCGTTGGAATGATTTCAACCACCCAGAATGGTTTAATAAGTCCTTAATATACTGGCTTGATGGATCTAGCCATAAAATTGAGGATTGGGAGTTTGATCCTGTAACAGGTCAAGTTGTTGATGGTAAAGGTGGAAAACCCTTAATTAGCGGTGTTTATCGAGCGTATGCCAACAGTCTCCGAGGAATGGCTAGTTACAAGGACTTGAAATCAAAATGGTCAAAGAATGGCATTAGTAGTTCTGAGGAAATATACTTAGATGCAGCTCAAGGTTCGATCTTATCATCATCAATGGCCACAGCAGCCAAAACTGGAGCTGATGAAGTCAGCGCCTTAGCCAAAAAAGCCAATCAGGAATTACAAGAAATTTGGTCAAAAATCGACTTTACGAGCTACACAGCATTAGCTCCCTATGAGGTTGATGCCATTTTTGCTAGCCAAGGTATCACTCAAGCACAGTTTATTGATACTTTTCAGACAGAGACAACACAAACAGTCACTAAGATGAATGCTTCCGCCCAAACATTTGAAAAGTTAGATAAACAATTACAGGAAGTTATCGAAAAAACAGTGGCAACAGATAAGCAATTAGCCAAGGAGTTTCGACAATGGAAAGAAAAGATGTAAAACAACTTTTTCTTATTATAGTGTAATATATTCTAATCTTATAGTATAATAAGAAAAAGGAGAAAAGCTTAAATGAATAATACCAGCAATAAAAAAGGTCATAAAAGGCTGCTAATCGCTTTGTTACTCGCAACCATCACAGCAGGAGGTGTTTTCATGTTTAGTATGTTAGGGAAGTCTCAAGAAGAGCGTCGAAATAGAGAATATGAAGTTAGTCTGGTTAATGCATTAAAGAATTCCTATGAAGGGATTGAGGAGATTAAGATTACGAATCCTAATTATACAACCCCACCGGGATCATGGTCTTGTGATGTCGAAATTAAGTTTATTGATGAAAAAAATCTTAAATATGGGATTAATCACCATTTAAGTTATAAAACCAATTATGGTGGTCGTCAAGAAACAAACGAAGATTGGCAGTATTTAGAAACTCATAAAGGAAAAACTCTAAAATCAGTAAAAATTACTTATTCTGATTATGAGCAAGGAGAACAGTGATGAAGTTCCAATATACTGATGAACAATTGAATAATTTAAACCAAGATTATGCTGTTTATAGTGTAAATGAAGAGTTTTCAAGTAGAAAAAAGACAAAACAGGTTGTAGTTAAGACCAATATAGATCCTAAAAACGAAACCAACACTATAACCACCTCCGATGGTCAAGAATTCCGTGTTGTTGCCACTAAGTCTGACCCAGTAACGGGATTTGATGGACTGGCAGTTGCACCTATTGTCAACGGCAAACCAGATTATAAAAATGTAGCTGTGATTGCTGCAGGAACGGATCCAGAGAGTCCTACTAAGATTGATGTTTCCACTGCTATTATTGAAAGAGAAATATCCTTATCTCCTCAATATTTTGTAGCAGACCGATTTGTAAAAGAAATTATGGACGATCCCAGATATGAAGTCAGTCAGCTATCTGGCTATTCCCAAGGTTCTTATATGCTGAAAGTAGGAGCTAAATATCATATTCCAACTACAACTTATAACGCTTGGTTCACTTATCTATCACTTTCTAACGAGGAAAAAGCATTCATTGATAAAAATCCAGCTATGTTTATAGATTATCGTAAAAAGTCTGATAATGTTGTAGCTATCAATGACTTCAATCACCCCGAATGGTTTAATAAGTCCTTTTTAGAAATGCCTGATACAATATACTGGCTTGATGGATCTAGCCATAAAATTGAGGACTGGGAGTTTGATCCTGTAACGGGTCAAGTTGTTGATGGCAAAGGTGGAAAACCTTTAATTAGCGGCGTTTATAGAGCTTATGCCAACAGTCTCCGAGGAATGGCTCATTACAAGGACTTGAAATCAAAATGGTCAAAGAATGGCATTAGTAGCTCTGAGAAAATATACTTAGATGCAGCTCAGGGTTCTATCTTATCATCATCAATGGCCACAGCAGCCAAAACTGGAGCTGATGAAGTGAGTGCCTTAGCCAAAAAAGCCAATCAAGAACTACAAGAGATTTGGTCCAAAATCGACTTTACAAGCTACACAGCATTAGCTCCCTATGAGGTTGAGGCCATTTTTGCTAGCCAAGGTATCACTCAAGCACAGTTTATCGATACTTTTCAGACAGAGACAACACAAACAGTCACTAAGATGAATGCTTCCGCCCAAGCATTTGAAAATATGGATAAACAATTACAGGAAGTCATCGAAAAAACAGTAGCAACAGATAAGCAATTAGCCAAGGAGTTTCGACAATGGAAAGAAAAGATGTAAAATGGGAGGAAATAAAAGAGAAAGAAAGAGAACTATTTACTCTAGAAGACCAATATTATCAAGAAAAAAAGAAACTCGATAACAAGGCCCTTGATCTAGACGAACGAAATGCAAACTTAGAAAAACTAATTTCCGAAGAAGTTGATAAAATGTATCATACTTTGAGAAAATTTTCGTCAACGGCTGATGATGTTAGAGACTACTTTATAGAAATAGAAAATTTGAGACACTTTTCGAATCAAGTATACAGAGATCATAGAATTAAACTCGAAGATGAGAGAGAAAAATACGATACCGAGTTTCGCAAAAAAAGAAATGATTTAGACGAAGAATTTCACAAACTAAGGAGAGGTTATGCAAGCACCAATGAATGAATACTATACAGATGAAGAATACCAATACGCACTGAAACAAATGTATCGAATGATGGAAAGAAACCGAATCATTACGGAAGCAAAGTTAGCGATAACAGCAAAGAATAAATTAAAAGATAACTTTAATAAGGCAGCTAAGAAAATTGCTACAGAAACCAAATCAACCATTACAAGCATAAACAACCAGATGGACACTGCAATTCAAGGTAAAGTTCGCAAGAGTCTTGAAGAAAAGATACCAAATATGTTGCTCAAGTATGATGAAATTTAATAAAGGGTTCAAGATAACTGGAGGAAGTTAGACTTCAGTTTTAAGGTTCTTATAGTATCTTTCCGAAAAACTATAATTTTCTTGAAAAATATATGAGTCTATGCTATACTACTAGTAGACTTATTTATGGAGAAAATACATGAAACGTGAGATTTTACTGGAACGAATTGACAAACTAAAACAAATCATGCCCTGGTATGTTCTGGAATACTACCAATCAAAGCTTGCTGTTCCCTACAGTTTTACAACCTTGTACGAATACCTCAAGGAATACGATCGATTTTTCAGCTGGGTTTTGGAGTCTGGAATTTCAAATGCTGATAAAATGTCTGACATTCCTTTATCGGTCTTGGAAAATATGTCTAAAAAAAACATGGAATCCTTTATCCTTTATCTACGTGAACGACCTTTGCTGAATGCCAATACAACCAAACAAGGTGTCTCTCAGACGACCATCAATCGGACCTTATCAGCACTTTCCAGTCTTTACAAGTATCTGACCGAGGAAGTTGAAAACGACCAAGGAGAGCCATATTTTTATCGTAATGTAATGAAGAAAGTTTCAACCAAGAAAAAGAAAGAAACACTTGCTGCTAGAGCTGAAAACATCAAGCAAAAACTCTTTCTAGGTGATGAAACAGAAGGTTTTCTGACTTATATCGACCAAGAGTACCCACAACAACTCTCAAATCGCGCTCTCTCGTCATTCAATAAAAATAAAGAACGTGATTTGGCCATTATTGCCCTTCTCTTGGCATCTGGTATCCGCTTATCTGAAGCTGTTAATCTCGATCTAAGAGACCTTAATCTCAAAATGATGGTCATTGATGTCACTCGAAAAGGGGGGAAACGTGATTCTGTCAATGTCGCTGCTTTTGCTAAGCCTTACCTAGAGAATTATCTAGCCATTCGAAATCAACGCTATAAGACGGAAAAGACAGATACAGCTCTCTTTTTGACCTTATATCGTGGCGTTCCCAATCGTATTGATGCTTCTAGTGTTGAAAAGATGGTTGCTAAATACTCTGAGGACTTCAAAGTTCGCGTAACCCCCCATAAACTCCGCCATACCCTGGCGACTAGGCTCTATGATGCTACTAAATCGCAAGTTTTGGTTAGCCATCAGCTAGGTCACGCTAGTACACAAGTCACTGACCTCTATACCCATATTGTCAACGATGAACAAAAGAATGCTCTAGATAGTTTATAGAATACATAAAATTATTTATGTAAAATATAACTCATAAAAAAGAAGCTGGTCATACAACCAACTTCTTTTCTTTTTATCCCACTACTGCTTCAGCAATTTCTTCACGACTAATACCAGCAAAGTAGCGTGTGATGTCAATGGTTTCTAGTGCCTTAAGAACATCTTCACGTTCATATTTTACGCCACGGAGGACATCTTCTACAGCTGCAACGTCTTCGATACCAAAGAAGTCTCCATAAATCTTGATATCTTGGATTTTTGATTCAATGACGTTGGCAAAAACTTCAACCTTACCACTGGTGAATTTTGTACCACGACGGACGTTAAATTCAGGTGATTTACCGTAGTTCCAGTCCCAAGTACCGAACTTGGTATCCTTGATACGATTGATTTCAGCCAATTCTTGCTCAGAAAAAACATATTCAGTCATCTCTGGATACTCTTTTTTCATGTATTCCAATAGCAAATCACGGAATTCTTCAACTGTGATTTTTTCTGGTAATTCATTGACAATATTGGTTACACGGGCACGAACGGATTTCACACCTTTTGATTCAAATTTATCTTTTGAAACCTTGAGGGCGTTAGCAAGGACTGATAAATCAACGTCAAAGAGCAAGCAACCATGGTGCATAATACGTCCATTGATATAAGCTTGGGCATTACCACAGAATTTTTTGCCATCAATCTCAAGGTCATTACGCCCTGTAAATTCAGCTTTGACACCGAGTTGAGCCAAGGTATTGATAACTGGAGTTGAGAAGCTCTTGAAGTCAAAGGCCTTGTTTTCATCTTCTTTTGAAATGATGGTGTAGTTGAGGTTGTTTAAATCGTGATAAACAGCCCCACCACCACTGATACGGCGGACTACCTCAATGCCATTTTCGCGAACATAATCACGGTTGATTTCTTCGATAGTATTCTGGTGACGACCAACAATGATAGAAGGTTTGTTAATCCAAAGAAGGAAGATTTGATCCTCATCTAGTAAGTGTTTAAAGGCATATTCTTCCAAGGCGATATTAAAAGCAGTGTCGTTTGAATGATTGATAATATATTTCATAGTATTTCCAAAAATTTAGTTTTTAAATTCTGTTCATAGCAATCAAATTTTCTAAAGTGGTAAAAAGAAATGTAACGTGTTATCGTTACATTTCTCGGAAAAATTGAGACAAGAGGCTCAATTTTTAGGCATGGAACTCTAATAGAGGTCGCTGCCGTCCGTACTACTTTAAGAAAATTTGGTTGAAAAACTTATTTATTTTTTCTTAGGTGAATGGATGGCCATTCCTAGAACATCCGCAAATGCTTCGTACATCACTTCAGAGTAGGTTGGGTGTCCGTGGATAGTCTTCAGCATTTCCTCAACAGTGATTTCCATTTCGATGATGCTTGATGCCTCGTTGATCAATTCTGCAGCTGCAGGACCAATGATGTGCACACCAAGGATTTCTCCGTATTTCTTATCAGCGATAACTTTTACGAAACCTTGAGCAGCATCTGATGCAATAGCACGACCGTTGGCTGCAAAGTTGAATTTACCGATTGCAACATCGTATTTCTCACGAGCTTGTTCTTCAGTCAGACCTACTGCTGCTACTTCAGGAAGAGTGTAAATGGCTGCAGGAGTCAAGTTGAGTTTCGCAACAGCATGATTTCCTTTGAGGGCATTTTCAGCGGCAACTTCACCCATGCGGAAGGCTGCGTGCGCCAACATCTTAGTACCATTGATGTCACCTGGTGCGTAAATACCTGGAACAGAAGTTTCCATGTATTCGTTGACCTTGATACGTCCACGATCCAATTCAAACTCAACATCGCCAATTCCTTCAAGATCTGGTACACGACCGATTGAAAGAAGAGCTTTGCTAGCGATGATATCGTCTTTTCCTTCAACCTTGATACGAAGTTGACCATTTTCTTCGATGATTTCTTGCAATTTTGTACCTGTCAAGATGGTCATACCTTTACGCTCAAGGATCAAGCGAAGATTCTTAGAAACTTCCGCATCCATAGCTGGAACGATACGGTCCATCATTTCGATAACAGTTACTTTTGAACCAAATGTCATGAAGGCTTGGCCGAGTTCGATACCGACAACTCCACCACCGATGATTACGAGGCTTTCTGGAACTTCGTTCATTTCAAGAATATCATCGCTGGTCATCACAAGTGGAGATTCCATACCAGGGACGTTAATCTTGCTGACTTTTGAACCACCGGCAAGGATGATTTTCTTGGTTTCAAGCAATTCAGAACCATCTACCAAGACATTCTTGTCTTTAGTGATTGTACCAACACCCTTATGAACAGTAACTCCGTAGCTACGAAGAAGACCCGCAACACCACCTACCAAGGTATTGACAACTTTAGATTTAGTTTCTAAAAGTTTATCCATATCTACAGTGAAATTTGGATTTTCAATGACAATACCACGGTTTGCTGCATGACCGATGTTTTCGATGATTTCAGCGTTGTGAAGGTAGGTCTTAGTTGGGATACAGCCGCGGTTCAAGCAAGTTCCACCGAGTTCAGATTTCTCAACAAGGGCAACCTTACCACCGAGTTGGGCTGCTTTAATGGCTGCTACATATCCAGCAGGACCTCCACCAATCACAACGATATCAAAGGCATCATCGCTCTTGCCGTCGTCGTTTGAAGCACTAGCTGCGGGAGCAGGGCTAGCTTCTGGCGCAGCCACACCAGCTGTTGGGATATTTTCCCCTTCTTCACCAAGGTAACCGATAACTTCAGTTACTGGGACAGTTTCACCATCTCCTTTGAGGATGGCAATCAAGTACCCATCTTCTTCGGCTTCCAATTCCATGCTGACTTTGTCAGTCATGATTTCCAAAAGGATTTCTCCTTCTTTTACAAATTCTCCGACTTTTTTATTCCATTGGACAATTTGTCCTTCTGTCATATCTACGCCGGCTTTTGGCATAATTACTTCTAAGGCCATGTCTTACTTCCTTCTAAATCTCTAAAATAACAATAGCTGACTTAAACCAACATTGAGATCGGATTCTCAATCAAGGCTTTCAAGTCTTTCATAAACTTAGCACCAGCCATACCATCTACAACACGGTGGTCAATAGTTAATCCTAAACTCATGATTGGTCGGATAACGATCTCACCATTAACAACAACTGGTTTCTCGATTGTCGAACTTACACCCAGAATAGCTGAGTTGGGTTGGTTAATAATCGGACCAAAGGACTGAACACCAAACATTCCCAAGTTACTAATTGTGAAGGTTGAGTTTTGTAACTCACTTGGAGCCAATTTACCATCCAAGGTACGACCAATTACATCCTTAAAGGCAACAACCAACTCTGACAAGCTCATTTTTTCAGCATTGTAAACAACTGGTGTCATCAATCCGTTATCCATCCCAACTGCCATCGCAAGGTTGACATAGTTGTGAGTGATAATGGTCTTGCCATCTTCGGTCAATGAAGCATTAATGTAAGGGTGTTTCATTAAGGTTTTCACAACAGCGAGTGAAAGAAGGTCTGTTACAGTAGTCTTCTTACCAGTCGCTTCCATAATCGGATCAAGAACCTTCTTACGAAGGACCAGCATTTCTGACATATCGACATCGTAGTTGAGTGTGAAAGTTGGCGCAGTTAGGTAAGATTCAACCATACGTTGTGCGATTACCTTACGCATTGGTGTCATTGGAATACGCTCAATCACACCATAAGGAGTGATATTGTCTGGAACTTCTTCCACTTTTTCGATTTGAGCAGGAGACTTGATGGTGTCGTTTTCGATATTTTCAGGAAGCAAGGCCAAAACGTCCTTCTTCATGATCTTACCACGATTACCTGTTCCTTGGATTTCCTGCCAAGCAATGTTATGTTCGACGGCAATTCGTTTTGCAAGTGGCGAAATGCGAACCACATTTGTGTCTTTATAAGTTTCCACGTCTTCTTTGTGGACACGACCGTTTGCACCTGAGCCAGAAACGTCGTAGAGGTTGATCCCTAGATCATCCGCTAACTTTCTAGCCGCAGGAGTCGCTCTTAGCTTGTCATCAGCCATGACCTCTCCAATTCTATACTAAGATATTAAGGACGAAGAGGGCAATGAAAAAATAGGAGATTGACGATGTGTTCGATGAACACAAGGAAATCTATCTTTTTTTCACAGACCTCCGTCCGAATTCAATTACATGATGCAAAGGGCGTCAAAAGCGACTGAAAAATAGGAAATCAATGCTGGCTTCGATGAAGCCAACGAGATTTATCTTTTTTCCGAGCTTTTAGCCCGTGTTCAACTCTACAAGTAATTTGAGACACGTTTCGTGTCCAAGTTACTACGGTTGCCGCTATCAGGCGACCAACCTAGTAGACTTACTAAGTTTTTTGTCGAATATTATCGATTCGACTCACTCATGTCGCAACTCTTCAAATCACTTGAATACAACACATGTCTTAAGTTACTAAAGTTAAAAATCTCTAAAATCTTACATAATTTAATTTATGCAATATTATTCTTTATTATAAGTTTTTCGGATTGCATCTTTGATGCTTTCAACGGTTGGAATCATTGCATTTTCTAGATTTTGTGCGTAAGGCATTGGCACATCTTCTCCGGCGCAACGGCGGATTGGTGCGTCTAGATAATCAAATGCTTCTGATTCTGAAATAATAGCTGAAATCTCTCCGATATAGCCACTTGTTTTGTGAGCATCGTTGACAAGCACCACCTTACCAGTCTTCTTCACTGAGTTAATGATGATATCCTTATCAAGCGGAACGAGGGTACGTGGGTCCACAATTTCAACTGAAATTCCCTCTTCTGCTAATTCTTCAGCAGCTTGAACCACACGACGAAGCATTTTACCATAAGTAACGACTGTTACATCTGTACCTTCACGTTTGATTTCACCAACTCCAAGTGGGATTGTGTAGTCTGGATCAACTGGCACTTCCCCTTTTTGGTTAAATTCTGACTTGTATTCAAGGATGATAACAGGGTTGTTATCACGGATAGAAGACTTGAGCAGTCCTTTCATGTCAGCAGGTGTACCTGGAGCTACAACCTTAAGTCCTGGAATGTGAGTGAACCAAGACTCTAGTGATTGCGAGTGCTGAGCCGCAGAACCAACTCCATTACCAGCTGCACATCGGACTGTCATTGGAACCTGACCTTTTCCACCAAACATATAACGTGTTTTAGCAGCTTGGTTGACGATATTATCCATGGCAATGACTGAGAAATCCATAAAGGTCATATCAACGATTGGGCGAAGTCCTGTCATGGCTGCTCCTGCTGCTGCTCCCGATATGGCAGCTTCAGAAATCGGACAGTCACGGATACGTTCTGGACCAAATTCTTCGAGCATTCCAACAGAAGTTCCGAAGTCTCCTCCGAAGACACCGACGTCTTCTCCCATCAAGAATACATTTTCATCGCGACGCATTTCCTCAGACATAGCAAGGATAATGGTGTCACGGAACGACATTGTTTTTGTTTCCATTTTTATCTCTTTCTCCTTAGTCTGCGTAAATATCTTCAAATGCTGATTCTAGTGGTGGGAATGGGCTTTCTTCTGCAAATTTAACAGAAGCTTCTACTGATTCCTTGACTTGTGCTTGAATTTCTTCCAATTCTTCTGCACTTGCAATATTGTTTTCAATGAGGTATTTGCGAAGGTTTTCGATTGGGTCTTTTTGTTTCCACAATTCAACTTCTTCACGCGTACGATATTTACCAGGGTCAGATGATGAGTGACCAAGCCAGCGATAAGTGAGACTTTCAATCAAGACTGGACCGTTGCCACCACGAACATGGTCTACAGCTTTCTTAAATCCTTCATAGACGTCGATGACATTGTTTCCGTCTTCAATAAACATTCCAGGAATTCCATATGCCGCACTGCGTTGATGGATATGCTCCACATTGGTCATTTTCTTGATATCCGCAGAGATCCCATAACCGTTGTTAATGCAGTAGAAAATAACTGGCAGGTTCCAGATAGAAGCCATGTTGACTGCTTCGTGGAAGACACCTTCGTTGGTCGCACCATCTCCAAAGAAGCAGACAACGATTTTACCAGTATGTTTCATTTGCTGACTGAGGGCTGCACCGACAGCGATTCCCATACCACCACCTACAATACCATTAGCACCGAGGTTACCAGCATCAAGGTCGGCGATGTGCATAGAACCACCTTTTCCTTTACAGGTCCCAGTGTACTTACCAAGGATTTCTGCCATCATTCCGTTAAGGTCAATCCCTTTGGCAATAGCCTGTCCATGACCACGGTGGTTGGAGGTAATTAGGTCATCTGGGTTGAGAGCCAACATCGCTCCAACGTTAGCAGCTTCCTCTCCGACAGAAAAGTGAGTCATACCGGGAACTTTTCCCTTTTTCACTAACTGAGCGATTTTTAAGTCCATGCGACGGATTTCTTCCATCTTACGGAACATCTCTAGCAAAAGATTCTTATCTAAAGTTGACATAATCTTGCCTTTCTAACTTTGTTCTTACCTTACTATTTTACCTTTTTTAGTATACACTGTCAAAGTATATGGTTAATAAAATTTCACAATAAAAAAAAATAAATCCCTGTTAAAACAGGGATTCTCTCTAGTTAGAGTATTTTTTCACAAAGTCATTTTTCAGGATAATTTCTTAAAATTAGCTCAATCTTTTCATTACAGTTTTCAAACGCCATTGATACAAACAGCCAGAAACAATCAAACTGGCAATTAACCCAATCCAGTAGGCAAATGCCCCTAAGTCAGTTACTTGATCTAGTAGATATCCTAGAGGTATCGCTACTCCCCAATATCCGATTAGGCCAAGATAGAAAGGAACGATAGTGTCCTTATAGCCTCTTAGAATCCCCTGGAGCGGAGCCGCAAAGGTATCAGCTAATTGGAAAAAGAGACTGTAGGTTAGAAATACAGCAGTTGTTTCAATGAACTGAGAGTCATTCCCATATAGACTTGCTACACGATTTCTAAAAATGTAGAGAAAAGACAGGGTAAGACCTGCAAAAATAAGGGCTGTTATTCTCCCCAGACGTGCATAGGTCTTTGCATCCTCAAAACGTTTAGCCCCCACCTCGTAAGACACAACAATCGCCATAGCAGAGGAAATACTCATGGGAAAAGCGTACATGAGGCTGGAAAAATTCATAGCTGATTGGTGACTGGCGATGATGAGCGATGAAAACTTAGCCATGATTAGTCCCACTACGGAGAAAATAGCCACTTCCGCAAAGACGGTTCCCCCGATTGGTAGACCTAATCGAACACCTTCCTTGATTTTATCTATATTTAGTGGAATGCGTTTTTTAAGATGTAACGCTTTTAATCTTTCTTGTTTGAACAAAACAAGCAGGGAAATTCCCAATAAAACCCAATATGCTAGAGAAGTTCCTAGCCCTGCTCCTGCGCCACCAAGCTCTGGAAAACCAAGGGCTCCATATATCAAGAGATAGTTAAAACCACTATTTAGCGGAAGTAACAAAAGCATGAGGTACATAGATAGCTTGGTCAAACCAAGAGAATCTAACAATGATCGAATGACACTAAAAAGCAACAAGGGAATAATCCCGATAGACAGGTACCAAAGATAAGAAACTGCAACCGTCGCAACTTGAGGTTCTAGTCCGATATGGTTTAAGACAGGCGGTGCTAAGAATACTACCATGCCAAGCAAGACCAAAGACAACCCGAAAGCCAAGTAGATAAATTGGTAAAAATCAGATGCTACTTCTTCCTTTTTGCCCCGTCCCAGATGATGGCCTATGATGGGAACCATGGCCGAAACAATCCCTGTTAAAAAAGTAAAGAAAGGATTCCATAGACTAGTTGCAGTTGATACTCCCGCCAAATCCATGGTATTGTACTGCCCAGTCATGGTTGTATCGACAAAAGAGGCAGAATAATTAGCAAACTGATAAATCAGGATAGGAAAAAATATCTTAAGAAATAAGACAAACTTGTCTTTAAATTGATGGGTTCGATACATATACGCTCTCTATTCTTATAGTCTATAGAGCAGAATCCCATCTAGTTTTGATAGACGATTTGTCCCTTACAGATAGTATATTTAACCTGCCCTTTTAAAGTTTCACCGATAAATGGTGAATTAGCTGCTTTTGAAGCAAAGTGTGAGTCCACAAGGCGGTCAGCCTTAGCATCAAAGATAGTGATATCCGCTGGACCATTCTCAGCCAGGTAACCAGCTTCAAAGTTGTAAAGTTTGGCTGGATTGACAGTCATTTTTTCAAGCAATTCCATCAAGCTCAACTCACCAGCTTCCACCAAATAAGTCAAACCAAGAGATAGAGAGGTTTCCAAGCCAGTCATACCAGATGGTGCTTTGGTGATATCTTCTACATTTTTCTCATCTGCATGGTGTGGAGCGTGGTCTGCCGCGATAACTGTGATAACACCTGACTTGAGACCTTCGATAACGGCACGACGGTCTGACTCCAAACGAAGTGGAGGATTCATTTTGGCATTGCTACCTTGAGTTAAAAGAAGAGCTTCTGTCTTTGAGAAATGTTGCGGAGCTACTTCTGCGGTGACATGAGCACCCAAACCTTGAGCGAACTTCACTACTTTGACACTTTCCTCCTTAGACAAATGCTGGATGTGGACATGGGCCTTGGTTGCATAGGCAATCATGACATCACGCGCAATCATAGCGTATTCTGCCACCCCTGTCGCACCACAGATCTTGAAGTGATCTTTAGCGATGTTTTCGTTAAATCCAAGAATACCGTTCAATCCTGGATCTTCCTCGTGTAGACAAACAAAGGTGCCAAGTTTTTTAGCAATTTCCAAGGCTTCTTTGAGAACCTTGCTGCTTTCAAGCGGAATTCCATCATCTGAAAAACCAACGGCTCCAGCTTCTAAAAGTGCCTTAAAGTCAGTCAAGTCTTGACCATTAAAGTTCTTGGTAATAGTTGCAACCGTTTTGACGTTAATCTTTTCCTTGGCAGCAGACTGGAGAACTTCTTGCAAAGTCTCTACGTCTGAGATGGTTGGATTGGTATTAGCCATCATGACAACCGTTGTGAAACCACCTGCAGCGGCTGCTAGAGAACCAGTATGGATATCCTCCTTGTGGGTCTGACCAGGTTCACGAAAATGAACATGAATATCCACGAGTCCAGGCGCAACCACGAGACCCGTAGCATCAATCAGTTCTGCTCCTTCTTCCTTGATTTCAGGTGCAATTTTGACAATTTTCCCATCTTGGACCAAAACATCACACACTTGATCCAAACCAGACTTGGGATCCATTACACGACCATTTTTGATTAGTAGCATCTACTTTCTCCTTTATTCATAAAAATCAACTTGGGTATCCAACAATTTATCCCCATCATAAACAAACTTGGCTGAAAAGAAGGGTTTGTCCTCTAAAAGCCACTCAATAAAGGTGTGATCACCTTCCCAAGTCGGCTTGCTTAAGACTTCATCATAGGGAACCCATTCTAAGGTTCCCTCATTGCAGTCAATCAAGTCACCCTCGAACTCTGTCACCTTAAAAACATAGGTGTACCAGTCTAAATCTGGCGTAAATTCAGGAAAAGTGATAACACCTTTAAGTACTGGCTTGGCTTTGAGCCCTGTTTCTTCGAGGATTTCACGCGATGCGCATTCCTGAGGAGTCTCCCCTCGTTCTAGCTTACCACCCACACCAATCCATTTACCTGCATGGACATCATTGGGCTTTTTATTGCGATGGAGCATGAGCAGTTCTTTTCCGTTATCAATGTAGCAAATCGTCGCTAACTGAGGCATATTTTCTCCTTATCTAAGCCAATCGATTGGCTCTTGTCCTGTCTCTTTTAAGAATGCATTGGCCTTGGAAAAAGGCTTGGAACCCCAAAATCCTCTATAAACCGATAAAGGACTAGGATGGGCTGATTCGATAATCAAGTGGTGAGGATTGGTAACCAAGGACTTCTTCTTACGTGCATAGGCTCCCCAGAGTACAAAGACTACAGGTCTGTCTAGAGTATTTACAACCCGAATCACAGCATCTGTAAATGGCTCCCATATTTGACCAGCATGACCATTGGCTCGCCCAGCAGGAACAGTCAAGCAAGCATTGAGAAGTAAGACTCCTTGCTCAGCCCAAGCTGACAAATCATGAGATTTCCTAACGCCAATATCATCTGACAATTCTTTCAAGATATTTTGCAAGGACGGTGGCGCTGGAATAGCATCGGGTACAGAAAAACTTAAGCCTTGAGCCTGACCTGGCCCGTGATAGGGGTCTTGCCCTAGAATCACCACCTTCACTTCTTCAAGCGGTGTAGTCAAGAGAGCCTGAAAAACTTTTTCCTTGGGTGGGTATACAGTTCCTTGAGCATAGACCAGTTCCATAAATTGATTGATTTTCCCGAAATAACCTTCAGGTAATTGCTCCTTAATCAAAGCATGCCAAGATGAGTGTTCCATAGCCGACTCCTTCGTTTTTACTGCCTCTATTATAGCAAAAAGTGGCTATCTAAACCACTTTTTACAGTTCTTATATATGCTGTTATTGACCCTATTATTTGACATTAGTATTGACAGTATCAATCAGCCATTAAAAACTTTTCGATTGTATCAATAGCATAGGAAAGTTGATTATTTACAGACATCATCCGTTCAAGATTAGTGTCCATATAGTAAAGTTCAGATAAACCACCCCTAGGGAGAAAGAGCGAATAGTGGATATTCATCTTCTCTCGAGTACTTAACTCTATATGATTGCTTATGATATACTTTAACTCTTTTAACGAATTTACTTGAGCAACCACACCTTTTAACTGATACTGCTCGATGAGATTTAGTAAGTTATCAATCTCTTCAATGACTTTAATTTCCATATCAACACCTCTTAGGGAAATCACTACAAAGCATCTAAGCAATCCAGCAAGTCTTGGTAAGAATGGACTTCATAAGTCGGTTGGGCTTGCGTGTGATTTTCGAGGCGTTGAGGGTTGTACCAGATAGTGTCAATCCCAGCATTATTGCCACCTTGAATATCTGCTGTTAGGGAATCTCCAATCATCAGCGTCTTTTCTTTACTAAATCCTGCAATCTGCTGACCGATTTTTTCATAGAATAGTGCGTCAGGCTTTTGTGTTTGTAATTGCTCGGAGATAAAGACTTGGTTGAAATAGGGAGCCAGACCCGATTGAGCCAAACGTCCCGTCTGAATGGCAGTGATTCCATTTGTCGCAGCGTACAGGTCATAATCACGCTCAATAAGACTGTCCAAAAGTTCATGAGCCCCCGAAAGAGTTTGCCCCTGCTGGGCGAGGTAAAATTGGTAACGCTGGGCAAGTAATGCACCGTCTTTCTCCAGCCCAAAATGGGCAAATAAACGAGAAAAGCGCGTGTTAACCAGTTCTTGTTTACTGATTTTCTTTTGCTCCAAGTCCTTCCAGAGAGCCTTGTTCATAGGAACGTAATAGTCTTTGTAGGCTTGGATATCCGCAACTCCTTCTTCTTTTAGAAGTTGCGTCAGAGCCACATCCTCAGCAGTATCAAAATCAAGCAAGGTGTGATCTAGATCAAAAAGTAGAAATTTGTAGGGCAATTTGAAGTTTTCCTTTCTAAGCTAAAACAAGTTACTTGTATTTATTAGGGAAATACTCTTTTTCCAACTGCCATAAATACTGGTCAATCTCTTTAAGATTAAATTCTTCTAATCCGTAGTATCCTCTAAAAGCAATAATTATATTTTTAAATTTTTGATAATCTTTTAGGTCTGAATTCTTAAATTTAGAAAATTTATCTGTTTTTCTAAAGTATTTCAATACCTTTTCTACATAGCTATCATAGATAGGGTATTCTTTAGGGTTATGATGGGAACAGTATTTGGTAGAAAAAGAATAGAACTTTCTAGTTACACCATTGATCGTAACACTTTGAATTTCATTGACTAAAGTTACATCACCTTGTCTCAACCTCTTGTCAATTTTAAGACTCAGAATATGCTCTGCAACTGGATAAACTGAAAAAATATCTTTAAAATCAATTGCACACTCTGGACTGTACACTAAAATAATATGCCTTATTTTGTTCTCATCAAATCTAACATCTAACTCTATGCCCGGAAAATAAAAAAATTTATTGGTTTACTTGAAATCGCATTATATTCATTGATATCAAATTTATTATGATTCGTAATCGCACATAATCCAACGTTATTTTCTTGAATTTTTTCTATGAATTTTTCTGCATCTATTACTCTCGACGCTCCATCACCTTTTTTACATTTTTGTGTATGTAAATGTATATCTATTTTTTTCATTTTTGCTCTTCTCACAACCTTGTTTGATTCATATATTAATTTTGAAAGTTCATATTTTTTATGCCTCATACTCTCCCGTAGCCTCTTTTATCATCCCATCATGCCAATCTACAGTCTCTAATGGCATTTCATGGTATTTATCAAAGACTTCATACAAATACTTATACTTGATCTTATTTTCAATTATCTTCTTGAGAGAATCAGTATCCATTGATATAATCTTCATGCCTGTGATAGTCCCTTCATCTCTAGTATATGGAATTATCTTTCTATATCTAAAATCTGAAATCACATTTTTATCTAAGTGTGTGCTTACAAACAGGCTGTAATCAAACGGATTATTAAATCTAATCCTATAATCTCCTAAATGTCTTGAAACAGGCTCCATTTCCATTCTTCTTTGATTATTCCCATCTGCAAGCGTTGCTTCAAGCAATAATGAATGTTTCGGATAAGAAGTACAGGCTTCGTATTCATAAATGATATCTGCATAACCTCCAGCCGCATGTGTCTTAGGTAACAGATTAGCTTCTAATGACAATTTCATAAAATCCAATATATTTCCTTTTCTTTCGCTGACTTTGTACCAAATAATTCCTAATACATATTCGAAAATAGTTGGGATAGCCGCCTCGTCTGTTACTAGCTCTTCTATTCTCTTATCATTACGTTTCTCAAAACAATTTAACAATTCTACAAGTATGGAATCATTAAATTTTTTGTCTATTAAAGCATTGAATCTTCTGTAACGTTCATCGTTTACATATGCTGCCGCCTGTTCAGATGACTTGATTTTGATGCCTAAATCCGCACTTAATGTCTGATAAACCTTATTGATATCAACATCAAACGCACTTGAAATTTCAATCAATGTGATGCTCTGTGTTAATGTATCACATCTAGTAAAAGCTTCTGTATACAAATCTTCCATTATTTCTTTGAAAAAATATTTCGGGAGCATATCTAATTTGATTAGTTGATCTTCAAAGATTAAGGTATCTGTAATATTAAAATATCTTCGATTCAAATCAAAGTAATCCGATAAGGTTGCCATCGCTTTAAATACATGCAGATACTTAAAGAAAACCTCTTTTAATTCTCTTTCGCTTGAGCAATTTAAAAATGGACACGCAGACAAAATAGAGGATTTCCCATTTTTTCTTATTACACTAATGTTCGTTGTCCTAAATAATAAACTCCTCCATAATGTTCCGGGCTTTTGATTGATGCTCTTAGCAGAATTTAATAGTGCTTCATAATCATCCCCGTTATCAAGAAAGATTTTCTTAATATTCTCATACAATCTATAATAAGGCTTATCATAATTTCTGCTTTTTCGATTCATGCCAATGAGGCAAATCAATTCTTCATCAACTGCATGATCAATGAATTCTGAAAGTGCCTCTTGGTAATTCTCCATAACAATCAATCTTTCGTATATCACATCTTCTAATGTGATTTTTTCTTCCCTATATAGCCGGATGCTTTCGATAATTTCTTCAGCACTCTCTCTATCATTAATCAGAGGAATAAAATAAGTAAACTCATCATAAGTCAAAAAATCAAGTTCCAATAAAGTTTTTAAGGTAACCAAAAAAGGTCTTACAATATTGTTGTTCACATTTATCGTAGTCTTTAATAATTGCTTCAAATACACGAAGCTATCGCTGTCCAAATTAAAGAAATTATTGGTATCAAAAGCTCCTTCTCTTGCAATATTTAGAAGTTCTTTACCTGCATCTGTAATTAACCTATCCGGAGTAATCAAGCCTATATCAACTAAACCCGATGTTTTTTCTCTGGCGTCTTTATCTTTTCTTCTGGCATCTCCATATAGAAATTCTCGTTCTTTCATAAAATCATAATACTCTTCTTGCAGAGTATTATTCCAATTCCAAGCTGATTTAATTGATACAGTTTTATAAAATTCTTCTAATAACAATAATTGCTCTTCAATCTTTAAATTTAGTTTTGCAGTTCTAAAACTTGTAGTTCCTATAACCCAACAAAAACTTTGATATGGAATACTTTTATTTACCATTTACTCATTCCTCCAATCAACTGGATAATTAGTAATCAAAACTTCTTCAGACATACTATTCTTATTTTTTCTGTGATAACTGCTATTTGAATAACTTTTATTCAGATGATTGCAGTAATACCCCTTACTTTCAATCCAATTATATAAAATATCATTTCTTTTATTTTTACTTTCCAAAACATTAGACAAAGCAAAATTAAAGCCTTTTTCATTGGCTTCGTCCAAAAATTCAAGTAAAGCTTTTTCTTCTATTTCAGTCCACATTCCATTTTCATTATATGTTGCATTTGTAATCAAATAAGGTGGATCACAATAAATAAAAGTCTCCTGAGAAAAACCATCTAGCGAAATTTCTCTAAAATCCTTTTTCATAAACTGGACATCTTTACTTTTTAATTCTTCAGAAAATAATACAAGTTTACTTCTCATTTTGGAATTAAAATCTCTCTTACCTACCGGAAGATTAAAAAGTCCCTTTCGATTAAACCTAATCTGATTATTAAAAGAAAACACCATAAGTACATATAGCATTGGATAATCTATTTCTCCAGCAAGAACTTTAGCATTAAAATCATCTCTTAACTTGAGAAATCTTCCTTTATTGTATTTGGCTAAGCCTCTACTACTATCACAATCATAATAGGAATACCCATGTAATGATGTATTGGATAAATTATACGCCTCAATAATATTGTCTATTTGTTTTAATAAAGCATCAGTATTAGTGTCTTTTATAAATTCAATTAAATCTATCAAATTCTCATTCGTATCATTAAAAATAACTTTTGAAGAAGATGAATTTATTCCAACATTTCCTCCTCCGGCAAACAAATCTAAAAATACTTCCTTTTCATCAAATAAAGGTTGCAACTGTTCTAGCAACTTAAATTTTCCACCTGTATAATTAAACGGGCAAGGTATATTCATTTTCTTTTTTTCTTCGCTAAACACTTCACATAAAAATAGTCTTTCTTTATTATCTTTTATATCTGATTTCCCAGTCGAAAAACTCTTGTAGTCTGATTCAAATATAATAACTTTCCCCTTTTTACTAAGAATTCTCATAATATCTTCATCTGATATTTTCGCATTCGACCTATCATTTCCCTTGTCAGACATATTATTATATGAAAGTAAGATATACTTTGTATCAGCCCTTTCAATAAGTTCTTCAAATGCTTTTGTAGCCGTAATCATGCAGTAATCACTTTTAAGTGAAGCCCTATCCATCTTTCTTGCAACCCCATAAACTTCAGGTTTTTCCCATCTTGCCACATTTTCAAGTAAATGATATGCATCACAATACTGCCTTGAATTATATGGAGGATCCAAGTACAACAAATCACCCCTAATACTTTTAATAAGTTTATTTGCATCTAAGTTATAACAAATATTATTAGAATTTACCGTTTCTTCAGGTAACAAAACATTCAATACTAATTTTTTCTCAAAATCAACATTTTTTCTATATGCATCGTAGTGTCCAACTGTGTTTGCAATCTTATCCATTGCATATAGAAGCGATGTAATCAATATTGCATATTCCTTAAAATTTATTTCTTTATTTTTATACTTTGCCTCTATATCTTCTCTTATATATCCTATCTTGCTACAATCATCAGCAGAAAAGAATGTATCTGCAAAATTTTCTCGCATATAATTATTTTCTTTTGTTTTAACTTGATTATAGTCGTATATAAGCTCAATTATCTTTTTGCTTGAATATTTTTCATATCCAAACCATGCATAATTGGAAATATAATTACTATAAAGTAAATCATTTGTGATAAGCATTTTATCCTTAAAAGTATTCGCAACTGCACCGGTTCCACTAAATATGTCAATAACAATATTTACACCTTTACAATTTTCATCAACTGTTTTTCTTATAAAATCGGAAAGAGAATATTTATTTCCTAAATATCGTCTATTGTTTATGAATGACTGCTTTAGTCCTAATTTAGATATTAAAAAATCTGTGTCATCCTTATCCTGTAAACCATCTATCTGCAAAAATCTTTTTATAATTTCAACTGTATTTTCATCCCAAAAGTACCTTCCTGTATCACTTCTCGGGATTAAAATATTTTTTTTATCTATTAATTTATATAAATATGACTTAGAAATGTCTAATTCTTTTATTACATCAGTAACATTAAGACTTGCCATCTTTATTCCTCCTTGCCACATTTTAATCTATTTAGTAGACATTATAGCATATTTCACCCATTTTTTCTATATTTTTATTAAAAAATCAGATGCTATTTGCATCAAAAAATGGAGAGTATCAAATTTATAATACTCTCCATGTATCACTATAGCTCCATATCGTTACTCATACTATGACTCTGCTCAATTGTTTTATCTATTTTCCTTTTATATTTCTTAATTGCTCCAATAACTGATTCGTTTTTTTCTGTTTTATCCCTTCCAAGATACTTATTCATGTTATTTTTCAGATGTTCCAATTCCTCATACTGAGAGGCTAATGAATTATGTTTCTTGGTAAGGTCAAATTCCTTATGAGCATTCTTTCTGCTGCAAAGATGTGTGGTAACATAGATTTCATCATCGGTTTTATCTCCGTTACAGATGTAATCTATCGCCTTTTTAAGAGTTGTTTTAATCGGATGTATCTTTGTAACAGCCATTATCCTACCCACTCTATGACGGCCTTAAATTTTAATTTTAGAAGGATTCTAAAGCTAGAATAACTCAAAAATCACGAGAATGAAGCTATTCGAAGCTTAGAAGAACCTTTGGTGAATTTCAATAGCACTTCAACTAGCTATTCTTACAATTTTTCTGATGAGCTTTGAGTTTTTTGATAGCCCAATCATAGTGACTGGAAGTGCTACTGACAAAGTAGGAGCCTAGACTTGTTCCTCCTGTCCACTTATAGACACCTTTGGTAAAGAGTTCGTTATTGCTAAAGTCTTCCAGCAACTCTAACACCTCTCTATGCGATTGCTCTAGTAACCTAGTCGCTTCTTCTAAAGACGTTTTCTGGTGCTTCTTCCAAATAGCGACATTCATTTCCCCATAAGTTTTCCAATTATAAGGCTCAGGGAGAAAAGGTCTCTCATGACCTGTTTGATTAGAATGTACCCAAGTCAAAAGTAACTGATGCCATTCATAGAGATGGATCAGAACATCTCTTAGATTTTTATCTCTTATCCAGTGAGCTTCTTTTTTCTTTGGGTCTTTTGAAAAATCAAAAGGAGTCTGTAGTTCCTCTTCACTTAATTTAGATATAAAGTGATTGAGTTTTTCATAGTTTTCCTTAGAGGCTAGCACTAATTCCTCTTTCGTTCTTGGTCTAGGCATAGGAGTTCTCCCTTCATTTTTAAGTTGGATATGCTATTTCCTCACTTCATTATACCATAATCAAAAAGCAGTCCTTCATTTTACGAAAAACTGCTTTTACTGACTAGTTATTTTATGCTTATAGTCACTACTTTACATATAAATCTCTAAAGCGGTTATCCACTTCAGCTATCTGATAGAGCAAGTGGGCTAGTTCTTGGTAATCTTCTTTTAAACACGAAAGGTGGGCTTGGCCAAATAGAGAAGCCAATTTCTCTTTTAATCTTGCCCCTTCGGGATCATGATCTTTTAAGAATTGACTGAGATAGAGATTTCGAACAGCAGCAAGTTTAAAGCTGAAATACTGATGCAATTGTTTTTGCTCGGTATTTAAGCCATTTTCATCAACTGCTTTTGCATAACATTCCAAAACACCGTTTTGGCCATTCAGATATCGGTTTTTCATAATCCTTGCCGTTTCCTGATAGATTTCAGTCTGACTAGGACTCTTGACATTCTTAAAATTTCCCCACATGGAATAAGAACCACGCTTATAGTCAATAGACTCCGCCTTCCAAGCTTCTAAAATGTCATTAAAAGCAACCTTCATACAGGCAAAACCAGCTGGATCATGCAAATAGAGATACTGACCATCAAGAGCATACACAGTTACAAAGTGATCCACACCATAAAGAATTGTGTGATTGGGATTGTAAGTCAAATGCCCCATATCAAGAGGTCCCAGTACGACAGGTCCATTGGACAGAAATGTTTCCAACTTTCCTTTAATCTCTTCCAAATCTACTTCCAATCCATTCTTTAGATAGAAATCCTCATAGTCAAATCCTAGTATTTTTAAGGAATGGGAGATGGAAAGGTCTGGCATTCCATTATCAAAGAATACTAGAGGGTGCTGGTCATCTTCCTTTACAATACTAGCGCCATTTCCCATCACCATAATTGCCTCTAAAAAGTCTGCTTTAAAGTCATAACCATAGGTTTCTAGTGCCATTGCCAATGAATAGCTATAGCAAAGTGACACATCTCCAAAATACATCTGCATATTCATGCCTCCTTATCTTCTATGAGACTATTATACCGAGATAACTTTACTCATACCCCATTAAATCCAAACAAAAAATATGGTATTTGTGATTTACGGACATGAATGTCAACAATTAAAAACTCTGTAGAGGTTCTTTCTACAGAGTCAGCTTTCCATCTTTATAAAAAATAGAAAATAATCTAGTCCTTGATCACTGGTATCCAGAGTTCCATTTGGTAGTCTTGTGACGACATATCACCTTCGAAATAGACTTCAAAGTCTGGTGCTCCTGAGTGGCGATAGCCTGTTTCAGGGAAAAAGACTTCCAGAACATACTTCCAAGCGAGGTGGATGCTGGTTGGTATAGCCCCATTGACTGGTACTATAGCATATTCGGCTTCAGAGATGTCTTTGATTGACAAACCCAATTCTTCTGCTTTTACTTTATCCGTCACATCGTAAGCAGCCATATAGTCGATAATTTCACCTTCTTTGACATCCGAGCAGACGCCAAAGGATTGGCCAATACCCAGACTTTCTAGGCTTTCTAAGCTGTGATTGGCATAGAGCTGCTCCCATGCAGACGGACACTGGCTATTGTCAATCGCTTCCAATAAGACTCCCGCTACAGTAAAAGCGGCTTTCTTTTGAATCTTGATATCCATGTTCTTTCCTCCTGTAATCTTTAAGGATAATTGAAGTCTAGGAAAGACCCGATAAGGTTTTCCATTTCGAACTTCTGAGGGGGTTGCACCATGAAATTTCTTAAAAGCTGCGCTGAAGGCATCCGCAGACTCATAGCCATATTTCAGTGCTATATCAATGACTTTCTCAGTGGTTTCCCTCAAGTCTGTCACAGCTTCTGACAGCCTGCTATTGCGCAAATATTCTGCCAAGGTCATATCTGCCATGATGGAAAAGAGTCTGCTAAAAAGAGGATAAGAATAGCCTGATAGCTGCTGAAATCTTTTCATATCCACTTCTCCAGTCAGTTGCTGCTCCAAATAATTCATGGTTTGATTGAATTGATGCATCATATTCGTTTCTTCTTACCTCCACAAGATACAAAGGTCGTTAAAAGCAAAGTGAAAACAGAAAAATTGACGCTAGAGCTTCTAGTTCTAGAAATTTTCTCTTTTTCGAACAGCTTTTAGACCGTGTTCAATTCTATCTATAGTCTAACAAATATCAGATACTTCCGCCCCAGAATCTTTGTACAAGATTTAAAGGTGTAAATTTCTATAACTTATCCTTTAATTTCTCAACAAAAAGATAGGCTGCTGGGCAGGTCAAGGTGTTCTTAATCGTCAAATGGTTGATTTGATGAATCTTCTTACGGTCTGTATGGGGAAATTCACGACAGGCCTTTGGACGAACATCATAGATAGAACAGAGATTGTCTCCACCTAAAAAGGGGCAAGGCATGGATTTAAAAACCTTGTCACCGTCTTCGTCCACCTGGAGAAACTCTGCTTCAAAGGCTGGTAATTTCATCTTGAAATACTTGGCAATACGAGTAATATCTGCTTCCTTGAAGTCAGGTCCCAAGGTCTTACAACAGTTAGCACAGGCAGTGCAATCAATCTCAGAAAAAACTTCTTCGTGAATTTGCTGGGCTATCTTATCTAAGTTTTTAGGAGGTTTTTTCTTTAGATTGGCTAAGACTTTTCGGTGCTCCTTTTGCTTTTGCAAGGCTAGTTGGTGGTAGTACTCAATATCAATTTCTTTAGACATAGTTTCTTTCTAATACAAGTGTTTTTGTCTATTATACCATAAACTCTGTCCCCTTTTTGCCCCCTGAACAGAAAAAAGCCCTTCGGATAAAATCCGAGGGGCTTCAAACCTTGTTAAATCAACGACCGAACTTTTGAATTTCAAGGTTCGGGATAAAATAGTTCACTGAACTATTTTATTTTTTAAGGTTGTAGAATGATTTCAATCCACGGTATTCAGCTACTTCACCAAGTTGGTCTTCGATACGAAGCAATTGGTTGTACTTAGCGATACGGTCTGTACGTGAAAGTGAACCAGTCTTGATTTGTCCAGCGTTAGTTGCAACTGCGATGTCAGCGATTGTTGAATCTTCAGTTTCACCTGAACGGTGTGATACAACGGCAGTGTAACCAGCTTCTTTAGCCATTTCGATAGCGTCGAATGTTTCAGTAAGAGTACCGATTTGGTTAACTTTGATAAGGATTGAGTTAGCAGCACCTTCTGCAATACCTTTTTCAAGGTAAGAAGTGTTTGTTACGAAGAAGTCGTCACCAACCAATTGAACTTTACCACCAAGACGTTCAGTAAGAGCTTTCCAACCGTCCCAGTCGTTTTCGTCCATACCATCTTCGATAGTAATGATTGGGTATTTGTTTACCAATTCTTCAAGGTAGTCGATTTGTTCTGCAGCAGTACGTACAGCAGCTCCTTCACCTTCGAATTTAGTGTAGTCGTAAACTTTACGTTCTTTATCGTAGAATTCTGATGAAGCACAGTCAAATCCGATAAATACGTCTTTACCAGGAACATATCCAGCAGCTTCGATCGCAGCAAGGATAGTTTCAACACCGTCTTCAGTTCCTTCAAAACGAGGAGCGAATCCACCTTCGTCACCTACGGCTGTTTCCAAACCACGAGATTTAAGGATTTTCTTAAGAGCGTGGAAGATTTCAGCACCCCAACGAAGAGCTTCTTTGAATGTAGGTGCACCAGCAGGTACGATCATGAATTCTTGGAAAGCGATTGGAGCGTCAGAGTGAGAACCACCGTTGATGATGTTCATCATTGGAGTTGGAAGAACTTTAGTGTTAAATCCACCAAGGTAGCTGTAAAGTGGGATTTCAAGGTAGTCAGCAGCAGCACGAGCTACAGCGATAGACACACCAAGAATTGCGTTTGCACCCAATTTGCCTTTGTTAGGAGTACCGTCAAGTGCGATCATAGCACGGTCAATAGCTTGTTGGTCACGTACATCGTAGCCGATGATAGCTTCAGCGATGATGTTGTTTACGTTGTCAACAGCTTTTTGTGTACCAAGACCACCGTAACGAGATTTGTCACCGTCGCGAAGTTCAACTGCTTCGTGTTCACCAGTAGAAGCTCCTGATGGAACCATACCACGTCCGAAAGCACCTGATTCAGTATAAACTTCTACTTCAAGTGTTGGGTTACCGCGTGAGTCTAGGACTTCGCGAGCGTAAACATCAGTAATAATTGACATTTTTTACTCTCCTTTGAGTTAAATTTTTTACACCTCTATGATACCTTAAAAATAAGCGTTTTTCAAGAAAAAACGTTATCTTTGTGCAAATTTTCCTTAACTTTATAAAGTAATCGCTTTCTTTTGTCTGTTTTCATGCGATTTTTGTGATATACTGTTTTTATGACAGATTTATCAAAACAACTACTAGAAAAAGCTCATGGTGGGTCGAAATTAAACCCTGACGAACAACGCCGCTATCTCGGCACTTTTGAAGAAAGAGTTCTTGGCTACGCGGATATCAATACTGCCAATAGTCCTGAATTAGAACATGGATTTTTCTCTATTTTAGAGGGTTTTCAAGAAAAGGTAGAAATACTTTTTGTGAAGATTTCCCCAAATATCGAGTTTGACAAACAAGTCTTTTACTTAAAACAAGCAAAGGAAAGCAACTGCCAGGCGACTATTGTTTCAGACGATCATATCACCTCTCCTTTTGGTCTAGTTATTCACACGAATGAACCTGTTCAAGTAGATGAAAAGGACCTTAGACTTGCATTCTCAAGCCTCTGGGAAGAGAAAAAGGCAGAGTCACCTAAAAAATCCATCTGGAAAAAATGGTTTGGTTAATCCTTCCTCAAATTTAATAAACGGCCAATATTAGTAGATGTGTGCTCCAAATAGAGACTCGCATTTTTCAAACTGTCTTCCAAAGGTTCACTTTTCTCTAAAATAGAAAAGACAGCTTGTATATTTTCGAATGGTAGGGGAGGCAAATCCTCAGCAAGACTACCACAAATAGCAATAACAGGAACTCCGCTAGGGGTTCTTTTTGCTAAACCAATAGGAGCTTTTCCAGCAAAGCTTTGACTGTCCAGTCTGCCCTCTCCAACAATAACCAAGTCGGCATCTGAAACTTTCTTGTCAAAGTCTATCAAATCCAAGCAAGTATCAATCCCAGATACGATACAGGCCTTAGCAAAGGTACAGAGCCCAGCAGCAATGCCACCGCCGGCTCCTGCTCCTTTAAGAGACAGGGTGGAAGGTGAGAATTTTTCATAGAAACGCTGTATAGCCAGATCTACTGTTTCAAATAAACTGGGTTCCAAGCCCTTTTGTTTGCCAAATGTATAGGTCGCTCCTTGATGACCACATAAGGGACTCTCCACATCTGCTAGAATGCGAATTTGCACATCATCAGGAATCCTATATAACTCACTGTCTGAAACTGACTCGAACTCAAACAAAGTCTGACCGCAAGCAGGCAATTCTTTTCCATTCTTATCATAAAAACGATAACCCAAACCAGCAGAAATGCCTATCCCACCGTCATTACTAGCCGTACCACCAACTCCGATATAGATTTCTTTCATCCCTTGATCAACGAGATGGCGAATCAACTCTCCAAGACCGCGAGTTTGAATGTGAAGGGGATTTCGTTTCTCCCTCGAAATCTTCCCAAGACCAACCAAGTCAGCAACTTCAAAGAGCGCTATTTGGCCTTTTTGAAAGTAGCGCATTGATTCTTTTAGCCCAAAAGGCCCCGTCACCTCTTGCCATTTTTCTTCGAGTTCAAGAGAATGGCGAATAGCATCTACAGTTCCTTCCCCACCATCACCAACAGGACAGAGCAGACATTCTACATCCGCTATTGACCTTTCAAAACCTTTTTTTATAGCTTGAGCGACCTCTTCTGCTGTCAAACTTTCTTTAAAAGAATCAGGTGCAATTACAATTTTCATAGTTCCCTCTCATTCTAAGAAATTAATCAAAGGTAGAACTTCTAAAAGATCCCTCGTATCTACATGACAAGCTATCTCAGATTTTACGATTTCTTTTGCACAAAAGGCTATACCGTGACCTACTGACTTTAACATCAAGAGGTCATTGGCACCATCACCGATGGCAATCGTTCTTTCTTTGGAAAGTCCTAATTCCTTTATCCAAATCTCAAGCGTAGCTTGTTTTACTTGACCTGTCACAATTTCACCAACTAATTTTCCAGTTAAAAAGCCGTCTTTGACTTCCAACTGGTTAGCAGAGAAATAGGAGATGCCAAGGGATTTTGCTAATCTCTCAACTATTGGTGTAAATCCACCGGACACTAGACCAACTAGCATGCCCTTGTTTTGAAGTATGGAGATAAATTCTTGAGCATTCTTGGACAGATGAATGGATTTGAAGACAGTATCAAAGACCGAAACCGGAAGACCTTTTAACAAAGCCACTCTTGCTCGTAAGCTTGTTTCAAAATCCAGTTCACCTCGCATTGTCTGGCTTGTAATCTGCGAAATTTCGGCTTCGCAACCTGCTTCTCTTCCTAAAAGATCAATCACTTCTTCTGCTATCAGGGTGCCGTCAACGTCCATGACACACAAGCCTTTTACTCGAGACATAAGCTTTCCTTTCTAAACAGCCCAAAAATCGTATGAAAGAATCATACGATTTTATCTATTAGTTGACTAAACTATGGTACAAGTCTAGGTAAGATTTACAGGCTGTATCCCATGAGAAATCGCATTCCATAGCTTGTTTTTGTAGATTTCTCCAAACGTCCGGCTGGTACTTATAAACATCCAAGGCTGTTTGGAAACTCCAGTTAAGCCAGTATGGTGTTAAATTGTCAAAGCTAAATCCAGTACCAGTTCCTTCGATCGGATTGAAGGATTGAACCGTATCACGCAAACCACCAACCTCATGAACCAATGGTAGAGTTCCATAGCGCATTGCCATCATTTGAGATAAGCCACATGGTTCAAAACGACTCGGCATGAGGAAGAGATCACAAGCTGCGTAGATTTCTTGAGCGAGCTTGACGTCAAAAGTGATATTTGCTGATAGCTTGTCTGGATAGACTTGCGCAAACCAGGAGAAGGAATGTTCAAAAGTAGGATCCCCTGTCCCTAAAAGAACGATTTGAACGTCTTCTTGTAAGAAACGATGCAAGCTTTCTACCACAACATCAAAACCTTTTTGGCGTGTCAATCGAGAGACAATCCCAACTAGAGGAACATCTGCTCGCACTGGTAACCCAACTCGCTCTTGTAATTTTGCTTTGTTTTGAGCTTTTCCAGACAAATCTTCCTTATCAAAATGATAGTCTAAAAGTGGGTCTGTTTGAGGATTATAAAGATCTGCGTCAATACCATTGACAATACCTGAAACCTTACCTGACTCCATCCGAAGAATCTGATCCAAACCACAACCGAACTGACTGGTCATAATCTCATGCGCATAGCTAGGGGAAACGGTTGAGACACGATCCGCGTATAGGATACCAGCCTTCATCCAGTTGAGGCAATCATTCCAGCGAAGGGTGCCATCAGCATAGCGTTCAAACCCAACACCGAACAAATCCCACAACATTCCTTCAGAAAATTGACCTTGAAATTCCAAATTATGAATAGTTAAAATTGTTCTGATTCCTTGATAGGCTTGAATCCAATGGTACTTTTCTTTTAACAAGAAGGGAATCATGGCTGTGTGGTAATCATGAACATGGAGAAGGTCAGGGATAAAGTCGATGCGTTCCATAGCTTCAAGAGCAGCCAGTTGGAAAAAGGCAAAGCGTTCACCATCGTCAAAATCACCGTACACATGACCACGGAAGAAATAATACTGATTATCAATGAAGTAGAAGGTAACCCCATTCAAGACTGTTTTTTTAATACCACAGTACTGTCTACGCCATCCTACACTAACTTCACAGTGGAGAACATCCTCTATCTGGTCACCAAACTTAGCTTCTACCATATCATAGTAAGGCAAGAAAACTGCAACTTCGTGCCCCGCTTTTACAAGTGATTTTGGAAGTGCGCCAATGACATCACCCAAACCACCTGTTTTTGAAAAGGGGGCTCCTTCTGCCGCTACAAATAAAATTTTCATGAATAAATGTCCTCTGTTACTGTTTCACCCTTCTTAACTACAACTGGATGTTCTTCTGTTCCTCGAATGACAACACCGTCCGCAACTTCAACACCCTTATCCAAGATAGCATATTCAACTTGGGCACCCTGACCAATCACAACTCGAGGGAATAAAATGCTGTCCTTCACCACACTATCTTTGTGAACATAAATGTTACGAGATAGAACTGACTGAACTACTTCACCCTCAATGATACTACCAGAAGCAAACTGAGAACTTCTTACTTTTGAAGTATTCGCATAGTAGGTTGGTTCTTCATTCTTAACTTTTGTATAAATCTTTTGATTTGGTGAGAAAAGAGAGTAGAATTTTTTAGATTCAAGCATATCGATGTTTGCTTGATAATAGGACTGAACAGAATGAATGTTCGCTAAGTAGCCTGTGTATTCGTAAGCAAAAGCTCCTTCTTTTGCAGCTAAATCACGAAGAACATAGCGTAACTTTTCAGGATATTCTTTCTGAGCCTCTTCTTCAAGTCGTTCAATCAACCAAGGAGTATCCACAACAAAGATATCTGTAGACATGTTGAAGAGTTCATCCGTAGATTTGTTATCAAAGAGTTTGTGCGAACGAACATGGTCAGTTTCATCAATTTCCAAGATAGCATTCACATCTGAAATGTCTTTCTTCGGAAGTTTCTTATATACAACTGTGATCGGACCTTTCGTTGTATTGTGTAGGTGGAAGACTTGATTCAAGTCAATATTCACCAGCACATCGCAGTTAATCGAAACGGTTTGGTTTGAACCTGAACGTCTCAAGTAGGTAAGAAGCTGTTGGTAATACTCTTTTCCAACTGTACTGCTTTCAACACGAGTATTGTAAATTCCTAGATAGTAGTGACTTAGAAGGGTGGACAAGCCCCACTCACGACCTGAACGGATATGGTCGAATACTGAGCTGATATTATCTTGTTGGAAAATACCAAAGATACTACGAACACCTGCATTTGCAAGACTGGAAAGGGGGAAGTCAATCAAACGGTATTTCCCACCGAAAGGTAAGCTAGCTACCGGACGGTGTTCTGTTAATGTTGACATATCATGAAAACCAACTGTGTTTCCTAAAATGGCTGAATATTTATCAATCTTCATCTGTTGCTACCCCCACTACTTCATTGTATCCTACTACTTGTACTTCGTCAGTTCCGTCAATCTCTACGCCGTCTGCAATAATGGCACCTTCACCAATAATAGCACGAGTAATCTTTGCTCCATGGCCAATAATAGCCCCACTCATGATGACTGAATCAACGACCTCGGCTCCTTCACGAACCTGTGCTTCTGTTGAAAGAATCGAACGTTTAACCGTTCCATCTACAAAACAGCCATCCACGACCAATGAATCCTCAACGTGTGCATGTGCTCCAAAGTAGTTGGGTGGTGAGATCAAGTTTCTTGAGTAAATTTTCCACTGACGATTGCGGCTATCCAAGGCATTTTCTGGCGAAATGTACTCCATATTGGCTTCCCAAAGTGACTCAATCGTACCAACATCTTTCCAGTAGCCATTAAATTCATAAGCATAGACACTTTCACCAGACTCGAGATAGTTAGGGATAACGTTCTTCCCAAAGTCTGACATATCCACATTGCTCTTTTCAGCAACAACAAGCATATTGCGAAGTCGTTTCCAGTCAAAGATATAAATTCCCATAGAAGCCTTTGTAGACTTAGGTTGCGCAGGTTTTTCCTCGAATTCAACGATACGGTTATTGGCATCTGTGTTCATGATACCAAAACGGCTAGCTTCTTTGAGAGGTACGTCTAGGACAGCTACTGTCAAACTGGCATTGTTATCCTTATGGGACTGAAGCATATCATCGTAGTCCATCTTGTAGATGTGGTCACCAGAAAGAATCAAAACATACTCAGGATTAACACTGTCGATGTAGTCAATGTTTTGGTAGATAGCGTGACTAGTCCCTTCAAACCAACGGTTTCCTTCGCTGGCTGAATAAGGTTGTAAAATAGAAACGCCTGAACTGATACCATCCAATCCCCAGCTAGAACCATTTCCGATATGGTTGTTCAAGGCGAGAGGTTGGTATTGCGTAATCACACCAACATTATGGATTCCAGAGTTTGCACAGTTGGAAAGAGCAAAGTCAATGATACGGTAGCGCCCACCGAATTGCACTGCCGGTTTGGCAATGCTTTGAGTGAGTTTTCCGAGACGAGTTCCTTGCCCACCCGCAAGGATCAAAGCTAGCATTTCATTCTTCATTTTCTACTCCTTTATAAAGACATGTGAACGTTAAAATCGAAAGAAGGTCGGAAGTCAAACTTTTTTATAAAAATAATAGGAAATCCATTTCTCTTGTGTTTCAAGTCCAATACAAGTACATCCGTTTTTAAAATCTAAAAAATATCATCATCAGCCCATTATTCTTTTTTCTTGGTTGGTTTCAAACGACGCTTGATCTTCCAGATGCTTGCTCCCATGGCAGGCAGGGTAAAGGTCAAAGTCTGCTCATAATCTTTCCATAAGCCTTCTTGAGTCTGAACTGTTTGATTGTGCTCTTTCCACACACCTCCCCATTCTTCTAGTTCTGTATTCCAAACCTCTTCGTAAATACCTGCAACAGGTAAACCAATCGTAAAGTCCTTACGTTCAACTGGTGCCATATTAAAGACACAGACTAATACTTCGTCCTTCTTGCCCTTACGAATAAAGGAAAGGACACTCTGATCTCTATTATCAGCATCGATAATCTCGATACCATCATAACTAGTATCAATTTCCCACAGACAACGATGCTCTTTATAGAATTGATTCAGTTGTGAAGTGAAATGCTTCATCTTGGCATTCATCGGATCTTCTAGATTAGACCACTCCAACTGCTCCTCAGACTTCCACTCGAGGAATTGCCCGTACTCACTACCCATGAACAAGAGTTTCTTACCTGGATGACAAATTTGATAGGTGTAAAGATTGCGCAAACCAGCGAACTGATTGTAGCGATCTCCCCACATCTTATGCATCATACTCTTCTTACCATGAACTACCTCATCATGTGAGAAAGGTAGGAGATAGTTTTCATTGAAAACATACATAAAGCTGAAAGTCACAAGATTAAAGTCATACTTGCGATAAATCGGATCTTCCTCGTAGAAACGGAGAATATCGTTCATCCAGCCCATATTCCATTTATAGTCAAAGCCAAGACCACCCATTTCTTTCATGCCAGTAATCTTTGTCGCTGATGAACTTTCTTCTGCAATCATCATGATATCTGGATGAGCTAACTTAATCACTGTGTTCAAACGTTGAAGGAAATAATAACCCTCATAGTTAAGGTTTCCACCGTCTTTGTTTGGAGTCCAAGGAGCATTATCATAATCTAGATACAGCATATTGCTCACTGCATCGACCCGAATACCATCTAAGTGGTAAAAATCAATCCAAAATTTAATACTTGAAATCAAGAAAGACTGGACCTCATTTTTCCCGAGGTCAAAATTCAGCGCACCCCAACCGTAGTTATGAGCCTTGTTGTGATCTTGGTATTCAAAAGTTGGTGTGCCGTCATAATATGCTAATGCATCATCATTAATAGTGAAATGACCTGGAACCCAGTCTACGATAACACCGATATTATTTATATGACACTCTTCAACGAAATCTTGGAATTCCTCAGGTCTGCCATAGGAATGTTCAAAAGCAAAGTAACCCATAAGTTGATAGCCCCAGCTCAATCCAAGTGGGTGAGCCATTAAAGGCATGAACTCAATATGTGTATAGTTCATCTCAACCAAGTATGGAATCAACTCGTCCTTCAGTTGTGAAAAAGTATAGGGACTACCATCTGGATTTCTCTTCCAAGATCCTGCATGGGCCTCGTATATATTAACTGGTCTCTCGAAAAATCCCAAACGTTTGCGACGTGCTAGCCAAAGACCATCTTTCCATTTCTTTTCACGGATATTGGTCAGAACTGCTCCTGTGCCCGGTCTAGCTTCAAAATAAACTGCCAACGGATCAATCTTCATAATCTGGTGACCATTTGCACGCGTGATATGATATTTATAAATCTGACCTTCCTGAGCTTGACTCGTAAAGACTTCCCAAACACCTGCTTCATTACGAACCATAGGAATTTGATTCTCAACCCAATTAGTAAAATCACCAACTAGATGAACTGCTTGTGCATTTGGTGCCCAAACCCTAAAGGTATAGCCTATTTCTCCGTTTTTCTCCTCTCTATGCGCACCTAAATAATGCTGGAGGTGAAAGTTCTCACCTGTAGTAAAGGTTCTTAATGCTTCTTGATTATTCATTCAATCCCCTTTCTTTTGTAAGCGTTTTCTATAATTCTATTATACACTCTTTTAAGATAACTTTCAAGTAATTTACGAAGGAAATCATATTTTTTTATGAAAGCCTTCAAAAAATTACCTAGCATTTTAAAAAAGATATCCTGAAAATAGAATACGAAACAATTTCCATATATTTTTTTATTATAATACCAGAATATTCGTTTTTTATCAATTTTTAACTGTATTTTTAGTAAAAAATAAAATCAGGAAGGTAATTTCCTAATTTTATAAATTATTTCACATCAAAAACAATGGATTTAACATTTGTCATCGCTTCGATACTATATTTAATTCCTTGTACTCCTGCACCAGAACCCTTTACACCAAGGAATGGGAAATTATCTGGTCCACGCTGTGTTTTATTATTAATATGAACGGTACCCACTTCAAGTTTTTCAGCAATTTCAAACGCCTTCTTAAAGTCATTTGTAAAGACTGAAGATTGAAGACCGAACTCTGATTCATTAGCAATTTCTAACGCTTCATTGGCATCTGCAACTCGGATAATTGGGAGAACAGGTCCAAATGGTTCTTCCCAGGCTAATTTCATGTCTCTTGTGACATAATCAAAAAGTCCTGGCCAAATGAGATTATTCTCACGTTTGATTGGACTGAGCGCTTTGGCTCCTTTTTCCTGAGCATCTTCAATCAATCCCCAGATGAAATCAGCTGAAGCATTGTCAATAACAGGTGTGATATCTGCATTGTCAAATGGATCACCGACAGTTAGCTTAGCAACTTCAGCCTGGAGCAATTCAGCCAATCTGTCTGCTACGCTTTCCACAACCAAAACACGTTTGATAGCGGTACAACGCTGACCAGAGTAGCTAAAGGCACCACCTACGATCTGCTTAGCTGCATTTTCTAAATCTGCATCTTCTAAGACAATTGCTGCATCTTTTCCACCAAGTTCAAGCATAATTGGGCGCATACCAGCTAAACGACCAATACGCTCCCCAATCGGTGTTGAACCTGTAAAGTTAATGAAGTTCACTTCCTTGTGTTCGATGATGTAGTCTCCAATTTCAGAACCACGTCCAGTGATGGTGTTGAAGACACCTGCTGGGATTCCGGCTTCGTCAAATGCTTTAGCCAACAAGAGACCAGAAATAGATCCTTGTGTTGGTGGTTTAAACATAACGACATTTCCTGCAATCAAGGCCGGAGCAATCTTGGATCCAGAAAGGTTGACTGGGTAGTTAAATGGTGCGATAGCTAACACCACTCCAACTGGCTCACGACGAACAACGGCTAGTTTATTTTTACTTGCAGCTTCAAAACCGCCACCTTCCATTGCTTGTCCAGTGATACGGAGACCTTCCTCAGCAGTAAAACGAATCAAATCTGCTGTGCGTACTACTTCTCCAATGGCTGCTTTAATCCCTTTTGCAACCTCTTTAGCAAGAATGGTACCAATTTTTTCTTTATCACGTTCCAAAATGTCTGCTGTCTTATGCAAATAAGCTGCACGCTCAACTGGTGCTAAATCACGCCATGCTGGGAGAGCTGCACGCGCTGCTTTCATAGCCTCATCTACTTCAGCCTGACTCATAGCTGGTACTGTACCTAGCTTTTCCTGATTGATGGGAGAATAGATGGCAATTTCATTCTCTGATGATTTCCATTTTCCATTCACTAAATTCTGATAATTTGTCAAATTCTCTTCCTCCTGAAAATGATTAAACCTTATTTTATCAAATTTTCAGAAAATTACAACCCCTTTTTAGAAAATATTGATATTTTTTTCACAAACTTGATTCTTCAAATTATTTGAAATTTATTCCTATTAGATGTTGGTTTTTCAATAAAAATAAAAAAAGGTCTAGAGATAACTAAACCTTTTTGTAGTTTTTACTACGAAAGTACCTTCAAGACTGCAACGCTGATATCATCAATCACATTAGACTCTTGAGAACGACTATTGGACACAAGCATTTCAAGATTTCCTGCATTTTCAAAGTAGAAGGAAGTTCCCTTGGCATTGAATACCACCAATAAGTGCTCTGCTCCACTGTGAATTTCGTAAACAATCCAACCACTATTTTCAGCAGCTGTATGGACGAAGACATGACGATAAACTTCTTCGTATGTAGGATAAGAGAAAGCACGCCTTTGTGTTTTTAGGCGAATAATCTGGCGAATAAAGTCAATGCTCTCTTGTCTCTCATTGATTAAATCCCAGTTGACCTGGTTGACACTATCTGGAGCATTGTAACTATTCATGGCACGTTCTCTATCTGCCGGAGTCAGTTCGCCATTTTCTCCTGTAGCAAGGAGCTTGGTGCGACCAAATTCTTGCCCCAGCTCTATAAAGGACATTCCTTGCATAAGAATGCTCATCGCTGTTGCTGTCTCAACCTGTCGCATAATCTTATCTGAACTGTGATCTGGATGAAGGGTTACTAACAAATCATGCAAGTTGTAATTATCGTGGGCTTCCACGTAGTTAAGAACTTGGTTTGGACTAAGATATGAGCCCAACTCTCGGCTACCAAGAATAGCTTTGGCTACAATCGGTTCTGTAGCTGCACCGCTAACAAATCCTGCCTTGATTGAGCCATAAACTTCTCCTCCTTTGATGGCATCACGCTGATCATCATTGAAGAATCCAATATTTGGCATCTGGTAAGCATTGTCCTTCTTGGCCTTGTCATAAGGTGCAAGACCAGTCCCCATATCCCAACCTTCTCCATAAGTGATAATACGAGGATCAACTTCATCCAGTGCCCAACGAATTGCCTGCATGGTTTTGATATCGTGAATTCCCATCAAGTCGAAACGGAAACCGTCAATATTGTATTCTTTTACCCAATAAAGGAGTGAGTCAATCATATACTTGCGGTACATTTCGTGTTCGCTTGCGGTTTCATTTCCAACACCTGTGCCGTTTTGGAAGGTTCCATCTGGATTCATACGATAGTAATAATCGGGAACAGTTGTTTGGAAAGGTGCATCAACCGTTGAGAAGGTATGGTTGTAAACGACATCCATAATGACACCGATTCCTGCATCGTGATATGCCTGAATCATGGTCTTGAGGTCTCGAATAACCTGTCCAGGATCATCTGGGTTACTAGAGAAACTTGGTTCTGGCGCATTGTAGTTTTGAGGGTCATAACCCCAGTTATAGGTTACATTTCCGTCCTCGTCGTATTCCTTATGGCGATCAAAGATTGGTTGGAGCTGAACATAATTACAGCCGAGTTCTTTGATATAGTCAAAGGCAGTTGCTTGACCATACTGGTTAACCGTTCCAGTCTGGGCAGCCCCAAGGAAGGTTCCTCGAAGATTTTCTGGAACTCCAGATGTCGGCGATTTTGTAAAATCACGAATATGCATTTCACAGATAACAGCTTTACATGGATTTTCCAAACGCCAAGGAGCGTCTGTCCCATGTTTGACTTTAAATCCTTCTACCTGTCTATCTCGCTGAGAGAGAATTACGGAACGTTTCCCGTCAGCACTTGTAGCGATAGTGTAAGGATCTCGTGTCAAAGTCTGGTGGTGCGGAAACTCAATCTGATACTGATAGGCTTTACCTGCAAGATTTTCATCCAGGTCTACACTCCAAACACCAATGGTATTGTACTTATGACTGTATGAATAGCTATTCCCACGATCAAGATTAAAGGTTTTCCAAATCGGCGCGTCGTTACTTGTATTTTCATAAACGATCACTTGAACTGCTGTAGCGGTTGGAGCCCAGAGTTTAAAGCTTGTCTGGTAATCTGAGATACTATAACCCAACTCTCCTTGGTATCCCCAATGATGATCAAAACTTTCACTGTGAAAGGCTTTATCAAAAGCAAACGGGTTTCGATCTTTATAGTAAGGACTTGCAATGGCTGGATTTTCTGAATAATAAACCGTCTCATCACCATCTAAGATCCAAACCTCAGTCAACAGTGGATAATAGTTAAACCGTAGGAGATAATCTTTTGTCTTTCCATCTATTTCGACAGAAAAGGTCAAAGTATCGAGCCTTTCTGCACTTGTGACTATAAAGGAGAATTTTGCTCCAAAATAGTCATTTTCATAATACAAATTTTCTTTAATATCTGCCTGTTTTCTACTGAATGAACAAACATCATAATCCCCATTCTTTCGGTGAAAATGGATGACTACTGGGTATCTATACATTTCTTTTCCTAATTTCTAATTTAATTCATTTTCTTCCGCGCTGATGGATTCAGCAGCAATTTCATTACGATTGACAAAAAATTCAATGTGGTTATGACAAACTTCAAGTTCAACTGGCGTATCACCACCGTATTCTCCATCTAGGTTTAGCATAAAGGGTTCTTCGTCGTCCAAGACCTCTAAACGGAGTTTGCTGGTTTTAAGGTATTCAATATTAACATCCGTCACATGCTGACCTCCATTTAGAGCCTGTATTAACAAAGCCAACATTTCAAATAACTTGTCTGTTTTCACCAGAATCAGAGTAAAATTGCCATCATCCAACTTGGTATCAGGTGCTAACTGCTCAAAACCACCAATTGAATTGGTCAAGGCGACAAAAATCAATGAGACTTCTCCCTCGAAGACCCCTTGATCATGTGTAATTTTCACTGGCCGAACCTTAGTCTGAGGAAACATTTCAATTCCTTTGGCGACATAGGCAAAATAGCCTAGGTGTGTCTTAACTTCACTGGGTACGCTATATGTCAACTCTGTCAAGGTACCTGCTGCTGCAATATTGATAAAGTATTTATCGCCAAAAGCGCGTCCAATATCCATTTGAATGGTTTGATTTTGTCCGATAATTTTTGCTGCCTTAACGGGATCTCCAAGTGGAATCTTGAGAGCACGCGCATAGTCATTGGTTGTGCCTGTTGGGATGATAGCTAGTTTGGGACGATATTCAAGAGGAGCAACACCGTTGACCACCTCATTAATCGTACCGTCGCCTCCTGCAGCGATAATCAAATCAAAACCAGCCTTTGCAACTCTTTCCGCTTCATTTTGTGCAGAAAGAGGCTCTGGGCTTGTTTGAAAAGCACTGGTTTCGTAGCCTATGTTCTCTAATATATCCAGTATTTCAGCAATGTTTTCTTTGATAATTTCTTGTCCTGAACTGGGATTATAGATCAAACGAGCTCGTTTTCTTTCTTCTATCATGATTACAAACTTTCTAGCCAGGCCTCATCTCGAACCTCGATACCAAGTTCTTGCGCTTTTTGGAACTTGCTTCCTGCATCTGCTCCTGCTACGACAAGATTCGTTTTCTTAGAAACACTGCCTGTGACCTTGGCACCCAGACTTTCGAGTTTACTTTTGGCTTCAGAGCGCGTGAGGCGTTCCAATTTCCCCGTTAGCACAACGGTCAACCCTGACAAGGCCGCATTTGCTACTACTGTCTGTCCTTTGTAGTCCAGATTGACTCCAGCTTCTTTCAACTCGTCTAAGAGAATCTTTGACCCTTCTGTAGCAAAATAAGTCTGAAGGCTTTGTGCAATTACATTACCCAAGCTTTCAATACTTGCCACTTCCTCAGGATCAGCTTGGGCTAGATCTTCAATAGAGTGGAAATGTTGGAGCAAGAGTTGGCTAGCCTTGATTCCGACATGGCGAATTCCCAGACCAAACAAGAGCTTTTCAACAGAGTTTTCCTTGGATGCTTGAATGGCCTGATACAGTTTAGAAGCAGACTTTTCCTTGACACCTTCTAAAAGGAGGAAATCTTCTTCTTTCAAACGGTAGATATCCGCCACATCCTTGACTAAATTGGCAGCAAAAAGCTTTTCAACGATAGATGGACCAAGCCCTGTAATATTCATGGCATCTCGAGAGGCAAAGTGAATCAAACCTTCCATGATTTGGGCAGGGCATCTTGGATTGATACAACGAAGAGCTACTTCATCTTCAAAATGAAGCAACTGACTGTCACAGCTCGGACAGTTAGTCGGAATATCTAGTTTTTCTTCAGAAACACGTTTAGACTCTACCACACGCAGAACAGCAGGGATGATATCTCCAGCCTTATAAACGATAACCGTATCATCTTTTCGGATATCCTTTTCAGCGATATAATCTACATTGTGCAGTGTTGCACGGCTAACAGTAGTACCAGCAAGCTGAACAGGTGTTAGATTGGCAGTCGGGGTCACAACACCCGTACGACCTACTGTCCAGTCAACTGAAAGGAGTTGAGCTTCTTTTTCCTCAGCAGGAAATTTATAAGCTACTGCCCACTTGGGTGCTTTAACGGTAAATCCAAGCTCTTCTTGACCTGCTAAGTCATTGACCTTGATGACCACCCCATCGATATCATAAGGCAGTTTCTCTCGTTCTTGTCCTACTTCTTGGATAAAATCCCATATCTCATCTATGCTTTTAGCCAATATTCGTTTAGGATTAACTACAAAGCCAAGCTGTTCAAGATGCTTCAAAACCTTTTCTTGGCTATCTCGAGTAGAAGGACTAGCTTCTTGATAGAGGAAAGTCGCAAGATTACGCTTGGCCACTACTGCTGTATCCAACTGACGGAGGGTTCCTGCTGCTGCATTACGAGGATTGGCAAATTCAGGCTCACCATTTTCTTGGCGAGCTTGGTTAACCTGGTCAAACGAAGCGCGTGGCATGTAACACTCTCCACGAACAGTGATATCAAGTTCTTCTGGCAAGGTCAAAGGAATGTCCTTGACACGCTTGAGGTTTTCTGTGATATTTTCACCAACAGAACCATCCCCACGTGTCGCACCGACTACCAAAATTCCCTTTTCATACGTAAGCGAGATAGACAAACCATCGATTTTCAGTTCACAAATATAAGTCGGTTGGGGTAATTCCTTTCGAACACGCGCATCAAAAGCTTCTAACTCTTCACGTGAAAAAGCATCCTGCAAACTATAAAGAGGATACTGATGACTGTATTTTTCAAAACCATCTAAAACCTTACCACCAACACGATGGGTCGGACTGTCCGCTAAAACTTGATCCGGATAGGCGGCTTCCAATTCGACCAACTCTCGGTAGAGGCGATCATAATCACTATCTGAAACCGAGGGATTGTCACTCGTATAGTACTCGGTCGCATAGCGGTTAAGTAAGGCAACTAACTCATTCATTCTTTCATTCATAATCCCATTTTACCACAAAGCAAGCCCTCCTCACAATAGAGAAGGACTGAAAAATGGTTTGTAGTGTAATATTTTCTAAAAAAGAGAAATTATAACTCTTTTTTAAAATGACTTCGCACATAAACGAGGGAGAAACAAGACAGGACAATAACCCCGCTTCCAATTATCATAAAAGAAGAGAGATGGACACTTGGTAGCACCGTCATAAAGCCTTTTGCAATCGGCATAAATAGGATGGCTAAGGTAAAAATGGTGCTTAGTACTCTTCCCAAGTATTCCCCCTCAACCTTGGTTTGAACCTGAGTAAAAAAGTGAATATTAAAAATCGTCATAAACAGTTCACAAACCAAATTTCCAGAAAAGGAGAGAAAAGTTGGCAGTGGTAATCCCATCATAAAAACTCCAACTCCAGTTAAAGCCAATAGAATCAAAAGATTATAAACACTTGCCTTTATTTTACTAGCTAGAAGAGCTCCAATAATCGAACCAATAGCGCCCATAGTCAAAATACTAGCATAAGCTCCTTCTACCCCGTATAGCCGATTTGAAAAAGGGAGGAGAAATTCAAAAGCTGCAAAAAAGAAATTAACACTGGAAGCTACTACCAAAAGGAAAAAGATCTCTTGCTGTCGCCAAATATAGCGAATCCCTTCTTTCATATCAGCAAAAATATTTTTCCAGCTGAAAGTCTTATTCTCTTGTTCCTGAGTCTCTTTTTTGGGGAGAAAAGCTACTAAGGTAAATGCGATGAAAAAGCTAATGGCATCTAAAACAAGTGTCATATGAAGACTGGCAAATTGTAAAACGATGAAAGAAAGTACCGGGGAGCTGACACCTACAACCTGCAAAACGAGCTCTAAGCGAGCATTATAGGTCACAATCTCGTCTTTCTCTACAACCTCAGTTATAATGGCTTTGTTGGCCGTACGAGAAAATGCAAAGGCAATCGCCTGAACAATATTTGCGAAGATCAGAGCAGCAATCATCAAGCTGTCATTTCTGATAAACGAAATAGCTAAGCAAAGAACGCCACAAATTAAGTCCGTCGTCATCAAAATTTTGCGACGCGAAAAGCGGTCTGAAATCACTCCTCCAAAGGGGTTGACTAGAATGGATGTGACGAGTTCAGAAATCTGATAAATCCCAAGAACAGTCTGTCCTATCGTCCCCATTGATGCCAACCAAACACTGTTTCCATAATCATAGAGCATATTTCCTATTTTATTAATAGCACCACGACTAATCAACTGGATTGCATGTCGGTTCATATAAAAAACTCCTCTCAAATTTTGAAACTATTGTATCAAAACTGAAAGGAGTCTCTTTAAATTTCCCTTATTTGGGAAATTTAAGCATTTACAAATTTTTCATAATGTTCCTGATAGTAAGCCACTTGCTCTGGAAGCCCAAGCACATCAAAAATATGCATAGCCTCCTGCATCTGGCTACAACCTTCTTCTTTCAAGTCTCTCTGGTAGAGGGCGAAACCTTTGAGATAATGGAAGATATTACGCTCATAAAGCTTGATACCATTTCCAATCAACTTCTCCACATAGCCCTCAAAATAGTCCGCATCCGCAAAGGAACGGTTCTCCAAACAATGTTGGTAACAGTTAAGAGCTAAAATCAAAACGAGTTTACGATGCCGACCAATTTCCTTGTAGTACTCTTCTCGCTCCATCACTTCTCTGCCAACCCGAGCTACATAGTCCACATTGTAGAAAGTATAGAGATTCCCGAAAAGAATCAACTCATACATGGTCCATTCTTCTGTTTGAAAAAGATAATCTGCTACCTTTTCCAAATCACTCTGCCTCATCGTATAATGAGCATCTCTTTGACAAATCAGACCCTGTAACAAAATCCAATTCAGCTCAAAATAGAGGGGATTGGTCGAACTCTTCGCTTTCTTGAGCTGTTCCTTTTGAAGCTTTTGAAAACCTGCAATATCATTTGAGTAGTAAAGCGGAATAATCTGCGCCATCAAGGCAACATGTTCATGATTTTGAAAATCCCTAGCCTTGTCCATGAAATTTTCAATAGTCACATGAATATTATCCAGAATCTCAAAGAAACGAGAAACTGCTAGGTCAGACTCCCCAAGCTCGAAGCGAGATAATTGAGAGGTTGAACATGATTCACCTGCCGCCTCTTTTAAGGAGTACTTCCCACTTGTTCGAAATTCACGAAATACCTTTCCTAGATGTTCCATTTCTTACACCTGCTCCGATAATTCTTCCCACTCAAGCATGGCTTCTTCCTGACGATGGCTCATTTTGTCCAGTTCAGTCTGCAATTCCATGAGTTTTTCAGCATCGTTGGTTTCCAGCATTTTTTCAGAAATGGCTTGACTTTGAGTTTCTAACTCTTCGATTTCAGCCTCTAAACTCTCTATTTGGCGCATGAGCTTACGGGCTTCTTTCTGACTTTCTTTCTGAGCTTGGTAGTCATTAGCTGAACTTGCTTCTTTGGCTTGATTGCTGGTTGAAGCTTCCTCTGTCTGAATCGCTTCTACTTCTGCTTTCTTCTCAACATAGTAGTCGTAATCTCCCAAGTAAAGAGTCGAACCATTCTCAGACAATTCCAGTATATGAGTTGCTACACGATTGATAAAGTAACGGTCGTGACTGACAAACAGAAGGGTTCCATCAAAGTCAATCAGGGCATTTTCCAACACTTCCTTGCTATCAATATCCAAGTGGTTAGTTGGCTCATCCAGAATCAAGAAATTATTATTTTCCATTGAAAGTTTGGCAAGCAACAAACGAGCTTTCTCGCCACCTGAAAGCATGCCAACTGATTTTTTAACATCATCTCCTGAGAAAAGGAAGGCACCGAGGCGGTTGCGGATTTCAACTTCTGGTGTCAGTTTAAAATCATTCCAAAGTTCATCCAGCACTGTATTACTTGGTGTCAGCTTGCTTTGGGTTTGGTCATAGTAGCCAACCTCCACATTAGCGCCAAAGCGTTTTTCACCCTTGATAAAAGGAATCTGATCAACGATAGACTTGATAAAGGTTGATTTCCCAATACCATTTGGACCAACGATAGCGACAGCATTCATCTTACGAAGGTCTAGGTTGATAGGTTCTGACAATATTTCCCCATCATAGCCAATAGCTGCATTTTCAACAGTCAGGACAACATTGCCTGATGTTTTTTCCGACTGGAAGGTCATATTGGCTGATTTCTTGCCAGCTTCAGGCTTGTCCAAACGCTCCATTTTTTCTAGTTGCTTGCGTCGAGATTGGGCACGTTTAGTCGTTGAGGCTCGGACTAGATTGCGATTGACAAAGTCTTCTAGAGCCGCGATCTCCTTCTGCTGCTTTTCATAGTTTTTTGCCTCAGTAGCTAGCTTTTGCTCCTTTAACTCAACAAAACGAGAGTAATTGCCTACATAACGATCCAAGGAATGCTTAGTTAAATCGAGTGTAACCGTCGCAACCTTGTCCAAAAAGTAACGGTCGTGGCTGACAATAATGAGTGCACCGCTATAGTTCACCAAATAATTCTCTAGCCAGGCAATGGTTTCAATATCCAAGTGGTTGGTAGGCTCGTCCAAGACCAAGAGATTTGGCTTTTCAAGGAGCATTTTAGCCAGTGCAAGACGAGTATTTTGACCACCTGAAAGCTCAGCAATTTTCATCTGCCACATAGACTCGTCAAACTTGAAACCATTCAAGATAGCGCGGATATCAGCTTCGTAGGTAAAGCCACCAGCCTGACGGAAATTCTCTGATAAACGATCATAATCCGCCATCAGTTTATCTAGATCTTCAACAGACTTTTCACCCATCTCCAACTCCATCTGACGCAGTTGTTTCTCCGTACGGCGTAGATCATCAAAGACATGGAGCATTTCATCATAAATGGTATTTTCAGACTCAAAACGGCTATCTTGGGCTAGGTAAGACAGAGAAATATCTTTTTTCTTATTGATTTCTCCACTAGTTGGCTCCTCTTCTCCAACCAAAATCTTTAAAAGAGTAGACTTACCTGCACCATTTTTCCCAACAAGAGCAATTCGGTCTCGTTCATCAACTTGCAGACTGATATTATCAAAGAGAACCTCTCCAGCAAAAGAGCGTTCAATTTTATTAGCTTGTAAAATAATCATACATCTATTTTACTATCTTTTTCTCTTTTGCACAATTGCAACAATCATAACCACCCGTCTAACGGGTGGTTTGCACCAGGGCTATAAGCCCAAATTACCAGCCAGCGCCTAAAGACGCT